>JAZTXT010000049.1:0-27238 GCA_045636525.1 Bacilli bacterium
AAATGTTAATTTAAATTTGAAGTGCAACAAAAATGCATTGAAAAAGACACATGAATAATCTATAATATCTATTCGCAACAAACAGAAAGGAAAATTCATATGTCTGAAATAAATAATACACTAAAATCAAAGAAAAATCAATACCATCATTTAACACAAGATGATAGAAATAAAATTGAAGCACTAGTTAATCAAAAGGATGAAAAAGGAAAAAGATTATTCAACAATACCTATATTGCTAATTATTTAGGTGTTAATAAATCTACAATATCTAGAGAACTTAGAAAAAGAAAAAGTTATAGATTCATGGTTAGATCTGGTAGAATGATTCCTAAACCATATAATGCAGTTGATGCACATAACAATTATATATTTAAACGCGGTCTATCAAAAGGAGAATATATACTTAGACAATATCCTAAAATGGCGAAATTTATTGAAGATAAAATTAAAAAAGATAAATGGTCTCCTGATGTAATTGTTGGATATATGAAAACACACAACTATTTTGAACGCGATGGTTTTTGTGAAATAACTACTCCTACTATCTATAATGCTATTAGACATGGTATTATTAATGTTAAAATTGAAGATACAAGAAGAATGAAATATGATGTAAAATATGATTATCGTGACAAAACTCAAACATCTATAACCAAATTACCTTATAGTATCGAAAACAGACCTGATGAGGTCAATAATCGCCTTGTTTTTGGTCATTTTGAACTAGATACTGTATTAGGTACTAAACGTGGAAAACATGAATGTTTGCTTACTTTAACAGAAAGAAAAACAAGATTTGAAATAATATTCAAACTTCAATATAAAAATTCTGAAGAAGTAGTTAATAAAATTAATCAAATAAAAACTTTCATGAATAAATATTATAATAAAATATTTAAATCATTTACAACAGATAATGGTTCAGAATTCGCAGACTTTTTAGGTATTATACAAGATTCTAAAACGAAGATATATTTCTGTCACCCTTATTGTTCAGGAGAAAAAGGTACAAATGAAAAAAGCAATAGTATGATTAGATATTTTATACCAAAGAAAACATTAATAGAAAATTATAGTCATGAGGAAATTAACAATATAGCTAATTGGATGAATAATTATCCAAGGAAAATATTAAATTATAAAACTCCCCTAGAAGCATTACTAGAAGAGTTCAATGATAAATCAGTTATTAATAAAATATATAAATTGCAAGAAAAGGTAAACAAAATTTAATACTCTTTATTCCAATTCCTCTATTTGTAATAGGACCCTGATATCTTTCATTACTTAGTTGCAATCATAATTTGAGATGATTACTAACTAAGTATGATGAAATCTATCAACCCATTACAAATAGATTTTCTCGGCATAAAATCGTATTAAATCACAGATATTTTAGATTATTCAAAAGTTGCACTTGACTTTTTAATTATTAATAAACACAAAAAAAAGAACCATTTCTGATTCTCTTTCACATTATCCATTAATTTGTTTAGCAACTTCGTCAGCAAAGTTTTCTTCTCTCTTTTCCATACCTTCACCAACTTCATATCTAACAAAAGATAAAATCTTCATATTTTTACTTTCTACATATTTAGATACTTTCATCTTATTTTCTTTAATAAATCCTTGATCAACAAGACATACTTCTTCGAAGAATTTATTAAGTCTTCCATTAACAATCATAGGAAGTTTATTAGCGTCTAATCCTTCATTAGTAGCTTGTTCTGTAAGAACTTCTCTTTCTTTTTCAACTCTATCAGCTGGAACAGAGTCTCTATCTAAATATAAAGGTCTCATAGCGGCAATTTGCATAGCAACATCTTTAGCTACTTCAGCTTCTGTTCCTTCAAGAACAGTAAGAGCAACAATTTTACCACCCATATGTGAATAAGTACCAAATACTTGATTATCTTGCTTTTCCACTAATTCAAATCTTCTAAAAGATAACTTTTCTCCAATAGTAGCAGTTTTATCTACTATTAAGTTTTCTATAGTAGTTCCTTCTACTTCTAAGTTCATAGCTTCTTCTACAGTTTTAACATCGCTATTTATAACAGCACTAGCAATAGTATCAACTAGTGAAGTAAACTCAGGGTTCTTAGCAACAAAGTCAGTCTCAGAATTAACTTCAACTATAACAGCTTTATTACCCTCTACCTTAGCAGCAGCAAGTCCTTCAGCGGCAATTCTAGTTTGCTTTTTAGCAGCCTTAGAAATACCTTTCTCTCTAAGCCAATTAACAGCTTCTTCCATATTACCATTAGTTTCAGTAAGAGCCTTCTTACAATCAAGCATACCAGCACCAGTTTGCTCTCTAAGCTCTTTTACCATATTTGCAGTAATCATCGTATTCCTCCTTATTTTAAATTTTCAATTAATTCTTCTTTTTTCATCTTAGAATAACCTTTAATTTCTCTTTTCTTAGCAAGGTCTCTAAGTTCAGTAACAGTTAAAATATTTAAATCTAATTCTGGCTTTTCTTCTAATTTTTCTTCTTTAACTACTACTTCTTCTTTAGCTTCTTTCTTTTCTTTCTTTACAAAAGTCTTTTCTTTAGAAGGTTTCTTATCTTCATCTCCAACATAATCAACAATTGTACCACCATTAGCTTCAATAATAGCATTAGTAAGTGCACCAAGAACAACC
Source organism: Bacilli bacterium (assembly GCA_045636525.1). Classification (GTDB taxonomy): domain Bacteria; phylum Bacillota_I; class Bacilli_A; order RF39; family UBA660; genus CAG-302. The sequence continues at coordinate 2,653 of JAZTXT010000049.1, forward strand.
TTAATACTTCTTACAGCATCATCATTACCTGGAAGTACATAATCAACATCATCAGGATCACAATTAGTATCAATAAGACCAAATACTGGAATGCCAAGTTTTCTAGCTTCTCTTATTGCATTGTATTCTTTAGTAGAATCAACAATAATGATAGCATCAGGTAACTTAGTCATTTCTCTAATACCACAAAGGTTCTTATTTAACTTTTCATATTCCTTTCTAAGTCCTACTACTTCTTTCTTAGGTAATTTATCAAATGTACCATCTTTTTCCATGTTTTCGATTTGCTCTAAACGATTAACTCTTCTTCTGATTGTTCTGAAATTAGTAAGTGTACCACCAAGCCATCTCTCAGTCATATAGTACATATTACTTCTTTCAGCTTCTTCCTTACATACTTCTTGTGCTTGTTTCTTAGTTCCTACATAAAGAACTTTTCCACCTTCACTAGCAATTTTGTTAAGAGCAGCATAAGCTTCTTCCATCTTAACAACAGTCTTTTGTAAATCAATGATATAAATATCATCTCTAGAGTTATAAATATACTCTTTCATTTTTGGATTCCATCTTTTAGTTTGATGACCAAAGTGAACTCCAGCTTCTAACAAATAGTTCATAGATACTACTGTCATAATAATCATTTCTCCTTTCGTTTTGCTTCCAAATATCTCTTCTTTAACTCCCACCTAATAGGCACTAGGGATAATTAAATCAATATTTGTGAATATTTCTTTGAAAAGCCATATTTATATTAACATATTATTCTAAATAAGTAAATAATATTTTAATATTTTATCTTTATTTTTCCCTTTCAGCCTAAGGTCTTCCAGGGCTTTTGTAAGCCTAGAGTCTTCCAAAAGAAAAATTAGAGTCTAAATATAAATTTAGTCTCTAATTTTAAGTATTATCTAGTTTTCTTTCTTACTACACTTTTTACAGGTTCTTCTTGTTCAGAATAATTAAATCCAAATCTTTTATTACGCTCAACATTCTCTATAATTTGTTCTAAATCACTAAATGGAACATAATTAAAAGAATTAATATTAAATATTGGTTTATCTTCTGGAAAATCCTTAATAGTATTCTTAGTCTTACTACTAACATTTACTAAAATATTCTCTTCACTTCTAACATTATCATTTAATTTTTCTTCCATTTCAAGAAATTTAACATTCTTTCTTAAATCTTTTAATATATAAGTAAATTTAAGTGCATTAATTAAAGGTATCACACTACCTAAACCAAACACTGCAGATGCAGCAAATAAACTTTGAATAGGTTCTACACCATCTAAAGCCCATGTAAAACTAATAGAAGAAAATCCAAGCATAATAAGAAAAGCAACAAAAGAAACAACATATTTATCTTGCAACTTTCTTTCTGATTTTTTAGCATTCTTAACTTGATTTTTCATCTTATCTAACAATTTGTTTTCATTTTCTTCATTATAAGGAACAACCCATGGTTTACCCTTAGCAAATTTAATTTTAATCATACCATTACTTGTTATATCATAACCAAGTATAAAATCCTTTTTGTCTTCTAAACTTACAGCATAATCCTTCATATTGCATCTCTCCTTAGTACTTAAATATTATACTAAAACATCTAATAAAGTCAAGAAAAAGACAGAATTATCTATCTTTCAAAGTAAATGTCTTAAACATTATATTATCATTAATATCCTTGGTATACTCTATAATAGCAATATCTTCATTAGCACCTACCATTTCACTAGCTCTTGTACTATATGTAACAGTAACTTTGCCTATATATGTTCCGTTATTATATTCTACTTCATTAACCTTCATCATAGACACATAAACACCATTAGAGCCAGCTTTCCTATTTTCATAATAAACATGTGTCTCATCATATTTAGTATTACCTTTCATAGATTTATCAATATCAAAATCTTCTCCAAATAAAGATTTATAATAACTATTATATTCATCATATTCTAAATATGCATAAGTAAAATCACTAATAGGAATATCATTAATTACAGTACCATCCACATCAAGTACAGTAAACTTATCATAGTTACTAGAATTACTAAGTATATATTCCATTACAAATAATTGTCTATATTTATAATTATCAAATAAATCATCATCAAAACTAATAATATAATTACCATCTTTATCTTTATTATTAATACCATCAATAATTATAACCCATCCAAGTGGAGAACCAATCTCAGTAAGCTTATTATTAAGAGTTTCTATCTCTTCATCTTCATTAAAATTAATATCAACTTCATTATTATCAATAACTTTACCAATTAAAATATATACTGCAATAGCGATACATACAATACCAATTATATAAAATAAACTATTAATCTTTTTCATATATTAAATACCTTTCATTATATCAGCAATAACTTCTCTTTCATCATAATGACTTCTAATACCTTCTTTTTCCTGATAAGTCTCATGTCCTTTACCAAGTAAAAGTATAATATCTCCTTCTAGTGCATTATCAAGAGCATACTTAATAGCGGTAGTTCTATTACCTATCTTTATATATTTACCATCAGTTTTAGCTAAACCAATCTCAATATCATTCATAATATCTTCAACATCTTCAAATCTAGAATTATCTTCAGTAACAATAGTTAAATCAGAATATTTTCCTGATATTTCTCCCATAGCATATCTTCTGTCTTTACTCCTATTTCCGCCACATCCAAATAAACTAACAATTCTCTTTGGATTATATAGTCTCATAGTCTCTAGTACACTCTTAATAGATATCCCGTTATGAGCATAATCTATAATAACGCTATATTTATCACTTACTGGAACAATCTCCATTCTACCCTTAACAGCTACTCTTTCAAGTGCTCTCTTAATACTATCTATATTACACCCTAAATAATTAGTAACCATAATAGCACAAGCACTATTATAAGCAGAAAACTCTCCCGGAGTATTAACTAAAAATTTATCAGAGAGTATACCACTTGTATTAAGTTCAATACCAATAAAATGTTCTCTTCTAAGCAATTTAACATTATCTATAACCAAATCAGCATCTTTATTATGTCCAAAAGTACACGCGTCACATAAAGCATTCCCTACCATCCTATTATAATGCTCATCATCTATATTAAAGATACCATGCTTACACATACCAAATAATAAACTTTTAGAATATATATAATCTTCCATATCAGGATGTTCATTCTCTCCAATATGATCTTGTGTAAGATTAGTAAACACACCATAATCAAACATCATGCCATCTACTCTACCAACTTTTAATGCCTGAGAAGATACTTCCATAACAACGAAACGTACACCATCATTTACCATTTCCCTTAAATACTTTTGAAGTTCCAAACTCTCAGGAGTAGTATTAACAGTATCATAATGTTTATCATTAAAAGAAATACCCAAAGTACCAATAATACCTGTACTTTTACCATCTTCTTCAAGTATATTCTTAATCATAGATGCAGTAGTAGTCTTACCCTTAGTACCAGTAATACCAATCATAGTAAGTTCACTACCAGGATTACCATAATAATTAATAGCAAGTCTAGATAATATTCTTCTAGTATTAGATACTTTAATAACAGTAACATCACTATCTAAATCTTTATCTTTTGATACTACAATAACACTAGCACCTTTCTCTATAGCCATATCTATATAATCATGACCATCACTATTAGCTCCTACCAAACATACAAATAATGCTCCTTCACTAACCTTTCTAGAATCATAACATATATCACTAATACTTAAATTTATACTTCCATTTATAACTTCATATTCTATACCACTAAGTATATCATTTAATCTCATATAACACCTCTCTAATACAATTATATAACATAACATAAAAAAAAGAAAATAAAAATTAATCAATAACTTTTATTTTCTAAATAATCCAAATATATTATTTCTATTCATATATATAAGAACAATAGCTATTCCCACAATAACAATAGTAGCTATTATCTTTAAAACACTACTTCCATCACCATTAGAACCATCACCACTAACAAGTTTAGATGAACTAGCCGTTACAACATATAAATCATTTTCTAATTTAGAACTATACCCTGCTTCTAAATATTCACTAGGATTAGAAGTAAACCTTCCTCCTGATATAAATCCACCGTGCATACTGTTAAAGGAATCAGATAGCCCGAATACAGGTTTATTACCTTCTGCTCTAAAAGTACCACCAGATATATCTATAGAATCCACCATAGTATCAGTACCCTTACCAATATATTCATAAACTGCATAACTATTTTTACTTCTAATAGTACCACTATCAATATTAATTACCATATCTCCTGTATATCCACTATTAGATTCTATCTGAATAGCAGTACCTGATGCTTTAATACCATTATTATATCCACCAGTAGGAGTCTTATCAATACCTTCAGAATAAATAGTAGCACCATCTATATTTAATATACCAGATTTAATACCAATACCAGATTCATCACCTTCTATATAAGCACCTTTAATATTAAAAGTAGCGTATCCAGCTATATAAAGTCCATTACCAGTAGAAGTAATCTCAGCTTCATCACCTATATTAACAACAGGATGATTTTTTTCATCTTTAATATTACCATTAACATAAACACCTATACCAGTTCCACCACTAGCATCATTAACAGCATCAATATCTCCATCTAAATTAACAACTACACCATAAGATTTATTATTATCATGAGTAATAAATATACCAGACCAACCTTCTAATTTAATACCACCACCAACATTAACAATACTATAATCTTTATCTTCAGAATCAGTGCTACCAATTACAGCAATTGCTCCATAATTAGGCTTAGTCTCCCTAATAGTACCAGTACCAGTTAAATTAAGTACTCCCCCTTTAACCTGAAAAACTTTTTCCGGACCAGTAATATCTTTACCATTAAGATTAATATTAACTGTTTTATTAATATTTAAAGTATCATCTAATTTAACATCAGAAATAAGTTTAATAGTATCATTACTCCGAGCATTAGTAATTGCATCTTCAAGCGAATCATAATATTTTCCACCAACAGTTACTAAGCTACCAACACTAGCAGAAACAATACAAGGCATAATAAATATAAAATTAATTATAAAAACAATAATTTTCTTAAACATATAACACTCCCCTACACTAAATCATATTCATACAAAAATAAAGTAAAACAAAAAGAATGGATTTTATTCCATTCTTATAAACTACTAATCTTATCTTTAACATTCATAAGAAGTTTAGGTACTATTGTAGCATCAGTACCACCACCCTGTGCAAACATGCGAGATCCACCACCATTACCAGCAGATCTAACAGCTAAATCCTTAACAATCTCTCCACAGTCAACTCTATTAGAATTAGACTTAGCAACAAAGTTAACAGAATTATCATCATTTATATTAGCAAGTAGTACAAAATTATTTTCAATTGTATTACTTAAATTAGAAACAATCTGTTTTAGTATAGCAATATCATACCCATTAGTAATACTTATAATAGTAGTAATACCATTAATATCTTCTTTAATATCTAAAAAACTAGATAAATCACTAACAGATTTTTCATTTTTCTTCATTGTAAATTCTTTTTCTAATTTCTTTATTTCTTCTCTTAAATGTTCTAATTCCATTTTGCTATTAACAACATCTCTGTAACTAACAGGAGTATTCTTATTTATATTAAAATCAAACTTCAAATCAATATCTAACTCTTTTGCAGATAATACTATTCTCTTAGCCTTATCCAAAAGTTTAACCATCATATCATTATATTTAGCTATTTCTTCTCCTAACAACTCACTTATATTACTATCAGTAGCAGCACTAACTCTATAAGTATCTGCTCCCTTATTTTCAATACCTAAAATAGCAAACCTATTAATATCTTTTGTATTAGTAACATGTGTACCAGCACAAAGTTCAATAGAATCACCCATAGTTACAACTCTAACAGTATCACCATATTTATCTGAGAATAATGCCATAGCACCTTTTTTCTTAGCATCATCTAGTGACATATATTCTATTTTAGTTTCATAACCAGCTTCTATCTTTTCATTTACTAATCCTTCTAATTTAAGAATTAACTCATCAGATAATTTACCTTGATAACTAAAATCAAATCTAAGTAGCTTATCATCAACCTTAGATCCAGCTTGATGTACAGACTCTCCAAGTAATTCTTGAAGTGATTTTTGAAGTAAATGTGCAGAAGAATGATTTTTCATAATAGCAAATCTTTTATCTTTAGATACATGTGTAAGAATACAATCACCCTTACTAACAGTGCCTTCTAGTACTTTAACATAAAGTAAATGTTGTCCGTTAGGAGCTTTTATAACATCCATAACTTCTAATTTACATTTATCATTCTTTAAATATCCAGAATCACTTACTTGTCCTCCACTTTCAGCATAAAAAGGATTTTCCTTCAAAAAGATATAACAGTCATCACTAGAACTATCTACAAATTTATCATCTTTCATAACCTCAAGAACAGTTGTTTCAAGCCCTAATTTTTCATATCCAACAAACTTACTTTCCTCCTTATAATTTATAAGTAAATCATTTTGTAAATTCATACTAGCCTCTACTTTTCTATTTTTTCTAGCTAGTTCTCTTTGTGCACTCATATATGACTTAAATTCCTCTGTATCTACAGCAAATCCTCTTTCTTCTGCTGCTTCAACTGTAAGTTCAATTGGATAACCATAAGTATCATAAAGCTTAAATGCATCACTACCACTTATAATTTTATCCTTACTACCAAATAACTCTTCAAGTCTTTTTTCACCTGAAAGTAATGTTTTTTGAAATAATAATTCTTCTTTAGAAACAAGTTCCTTAACTTTACCCTTAGTACTCATAAGTTCTGGATAGGTTTCCTTATAATTATCAACAACTACATCTACTAAACTACCCATAAACTCTCTATTAATATTTAATTTTCTTCCCATTCTAGAAGCTCTTCTAAGAAGTCTTCTAAGTACATATCCTCTACCTACATTTTCAAATACAGCTCCATCTGACAATGCAAAAGTAAGTGTTCTAATATGATCTGCAATAACCTTAAATTCCATTTGTCCAGTATAAGGTAAATGACATACTTCACTAATAGCCTCTATAATCGGCATAAATAGATCAGTTTCATAGTTAGTTTCTACTCCCTGAAGAATACACGCCATTCTCTCAACACCCATACCAGTATCAATATTCTTACTAGGAAGTTCCGGATATTCTTCCCTTCTTAACCCTTCAGTAGCATTAAATTGACTAAGTACATTATTCCAAATTTCTATATATCTATCATTTTCTTCTTCATTTTCTAAAAGTTTAATACCTTTCTTTTCTTTATCATACTTTTCACCACGATCAAAGAAAATCTCTGTATCAGGACCAGATGGTCCAGGACCAATCTCCCAGAAATTATTCTCAAGCTTAATAATATGAGATGGTTTAACACCTAAATTAACCCATAAATTATAAGTATCAACATCATCTGGATAAACAGTAACATATAATTTATTTTTATCTATATCAAAATATTTAGGATTAGTAAGTAAATCATAAGCCCAAGTAATAGCCTCATTTCTAAAATAATCACCAATACTAAAGTTACCTAACATCTGAAAAAAAGTATGATGTCTAGCAGTCTTACCAACAGATTCAATATCACCTGTTCTAATACATTTTTGACAACTAGTTAATCTTCTATTCTTAGGTACCACAGTACCATCAAAATATTTCTTAAGTGGTGTAACACCAGCATTAATCCAAAGTACTGTTGGATCATTATGTGGTATCAAAGAAGCAGACTCAAGTTCTGTATGTCCTCTCTCCTTAAAGAAATCTATATACATTCTAATAATTTGACTACCAGTTAATTTCTTCATTATTATTCATCCTTCTTTCTAATTTCTTCTAATATTTCATGTAATCTATTTTTATAACTTTCTAAATCATGATTATTATCAATATAATAATCTGCATAAGCAATAGGACCCGCTTTAGCAATATTCTCAATTTCAGCTATATCTCTCTTCATAGCTTCTTCATTAGTTAAAGGTCTAACTTCTCTAACAGCTAATCTATCATATCTTATTTTTTTATCTGCTACTATCGCTATTACAGTCAGTTTTTCTCCTAATTCTTCCTTTAGTATCTTTAGTTCGTCCCAAGAATAAAGTCCATCTAAAACCACATTATTGTCAAATGACAGCTCACGAATTCTAGGAAGTAATATAATAGCATAAGCCGCCATCCCATATTCTTCCCTTAATTTTTCTCTCATCATCTTTTCATTTTCAGGAGTAATTTCTATACCTTCTTCTTTCAACTTCTCCATAGTTACTCCACCAAAATAAACTTTCTTATAACTTAGTTCTTCTAGTATATCTGAAGCTACAGATTTACCAGCTCCACACATTCCAACAATTGCTATAATATTATTCATATACAAGTCCTCCATATTTCCTTATAATTATACCAAATAATAACAGATAAGTAAATTATTTTTACCACATTTTATACCACAACATTAAAAATAATTTTTTCATCAAAAGTAATATTTTTTACTTTACCATCTTATAGTTAAATGATATAATCTAAATAGAGGTGACTATAAATGACAAAAAAGAATAAAGGCGGTAAATTAATACTAATAATAGGATCACTAGCAGTAATAATAGTCACATTATGTGCCTTTAACAAAGAATCTATTACACATAAATATTTTGAATATACAGTAGATAAAAAATATGGAAGTATTCCCACTAACGAATACTATCTAGAAGATAATTTTAACTACGTTGATAATCATATTGATACAAGTATAAAAAATAAAGAAGAATTAATAAATTTTCTATACTTTACTTTAAATTCAGGTACTTCATATTTGGAAAGATATATAAATATAAAATACACTGAATATAACACTGATATAGATAATCTAACATTCAATAATGGTGAAGGTTTTAAAGAAGTAATATCGATATTAAACAACTTTATTCATCCATATAATAGTTCCAATAATATAAAATTAACTTATGGAGGAAATTATACTCTTGGTATCACAGTAAATAAAGCATACACGGAAGAGGAAATTATAGCAATTAATAAAATTGTTGATAAAGTAATTGAAGAAAATATAACTAATAGCACCCCACCTAAAGAAAAAATAAAAATTATTCATGACTATATAATTGATAATACTGAGTATGATAAGTTAAAATATAAAAATACAGAAGATACAACTTACCGCTCAAACACTGCATATGGAGTCTTAATTGAAGGATATGGAACTTGTAACGGTTATGCTGATGCCATGGCCATATTCCTAGATAAAATGAATATTATAAATTATAAAATAAGTAATGATGAACATATTTGGAATCTAGTATATCTAGATGGACAATGGTATCACTTAGATCTCACTTGGGATGACCCAATTAGTGATATAAATATTAATAGAGATACATACTTCTTAATAACTACAGAAACACTAGAAAAATTAAATGATGGTACTCACAATTTTAATAAAGAAATATATAAAGAAGCTTCCTAAAAAGCTTCTTTTACTTTACAATAAATTATATATAATATACTCCCTACTACTGCACATACCATATCTACCATCGTATCATATAACCCTATATCCAAATATCCATTAATAATATAATCACCAATACACATACTATTAATTCTTTTATTTACTATACTCTTACCGTCCTCCGACAACAAAATAGAATTAATATCTGTAATAACAGTATCTTTCTGCATATCCTTATCTAATATTCTATCAACAGAAAATTCGAATATCTCCCATAAACCCGCTATCATCATAGCAAAAGAAAAAATAAATAACATAAATAATAACTTATTAATATTACAATTAAAAAATTTAAACATATAAAAAAACAAGGCAGATAAAATAAAGGAACTTAATATATGTATAACAACATCATAATACTCTACCTTAACATATAAATAATAAACCTCTCCACCGACTAAACTACCTAATAAAAACAAATATATCAAAAATTGTAATAAATCACTATACTTAAATTTCTTCTGTATATAATCCGCTATAAAAAATAATATAAAATTAAATAAACAAATAAAAGTAGCAGTCCATTCCATATTTATTAAACAAATTAATAAATTAAGAATAACCACTACTTTAAATATAACAAACAATTTCTTTAACATATACTCACCCATCTAAGTATATGCATAAATTTATTATTCCATATCAGTAATCTTAGTAAGAATACCAAAATCACCAGTAAGAAGAGAAAAACCATCTTGATAAATAACTTTATCATTAGCTACCTCTACACTCATATAATCATTACTTACAAGAACCTTCTCATTAGTTATTTCAATAACTTCAGATACATCATTTTCTCTATCATAATATTCTACATAACTCATATAAGATGCATTTACATAAGATAAAGGACTAAGTTCTATCTTTCTATCACCAATAGAAAGAGTAACTTTATCTATAAAGAAATATGTATTCTTACCATCATAATAAAATGCATGATCATAATTCCTATTTAAATTTCTTATATTAAGAAAATATAAATCATTTTCCATATATACCTCAGATAATGCATTAACTTGATATTGCATATCATTGAGTGGAAAAACAATTGACATTTCCTTAGGAAAAATAACATTATTAGTATCTTTTATATAGACAGGAGTACTATCTAAACTAGTAACATAATCTTTATTTTCATATTCTAATACAACGTTCTTCTTATTTCTACTAATAGTAGCAGTATACTCTACCTTTATACCAGATAAATACTGATACACCTCTACTTCATCAACATTAGCATATCTATTAGTTTTATACTCATTAGCATAAAGAATAATAGCAATTAAGAGAACTATTAATAGAAATACTGGTATTAAAATATTTTGTTTATTCTTAATAAATTCTTTCATAATAGCCTCCTAATATTTAAACATACAACTAGCTTGTAAATCTTGAATTATAGTACTACCAGCCATAACATCAATAAGTTTAAACTGTACTATATCTTCATCTAATATATCAGTTATAACAATACTATCAACAGTATTACCATTAATACCAATATTATAACGCGAGTGTTCATTAAGTGTTCCACTTGTCTTATCTTTAATAGAAACTACAAGTGTACCAGAGGTTAAAGCATAACTATTATCCGTAGTAATCTTATAAGTAATCTTTCCAAAACTAGTACTAGTTACCTTTATTCCCAAACTAGGAAGTTTAGTCTTAATATTCTTCTCATCAATTGTTTCAATAATCTCTTCACCAGTTTCTTGATCAATATATGAACATTTAAATACAATATCATAACTAGTATTAGGTAATATGCCTTCACTAATAACATAATTAGTCTCTCTACTATTTAAATATATAGTTTTAACATTATTAGATCCACTTTCCTTAAATTCCATATAAACAGAAGTATACTCATTATAAGGATCATATATAACATAATCAATACTTATTGTATTTACACTACTACTAACAGACACAATTGAAGTATTTCTACTTGCTTTCTTTATTTCTTCAAGAACAACATTACCACCAGAACCACCACCTGAACCAGAACCCGATCCAGAACCATCACCATTACCTTCACCTGTTCCAGTTCCATCACCAGAGCCGCCTGCACCACCGCCGCCTCCACCAGAACCGCCAGTTCCAGTACCAGATGAATTATCAGTAACATCCGTTACACCATCAACACCAGTTCCACTACCCTTTTCAGGAACTAAATCTTCCTTAGTATATGTATTAGTAGAACCAATAATTTTCTTTAAATCAATAATATCACTACCATAAGTAAGAATTTCATTAGCAATATCAAAAGTATAATTAGAAGTAACTATTTCAGTTTCAGAAAAAGTCTTCAAACTAACTTTATGATTAGTAAGCATTGCATTACCTACTTTATCTAAATCTACCATTAAGAAATCTGTAGTAGAAAGTAGTCCATCAGAAGATTTAATTTCTCTATCTACAACTAAATACTTTCTATCTGTAAGCTTATAAAACTTAGTAAGTGCAGAATCCTTAATAACAGTTTCATCACTAGTTATCTTAATTTCATCACCACTACTAATCTCATAATATCTACCATATAAAGTAATCTGACCATTATTTTCATTATAACTAATCGCAGTATCACCAAGTTCATAATTTTTCTTATTATATATTAAATAATAATCATTATTCCATTTAGTCTTAATAATACCATCATTATTATCAACCTTAATAATAGTCTTATCCTTATCAAACACCAAAGTACCACTAAGTACTTGATATTGTTTTTTATCTGCCTTTAAAAATAGGCTGATAACTAGAGAAAACATGACTATAATTATAACAGAAATTACTATAATTATTCCAATGTTTCTCTTATTCTTAATATCATATTTTCTCATATTATTTACAACCTTTCTTTTTAACTCTTAAGTGTAAAGTCATATCTATAAGATGTATCTTCACCAAGTTTTAATGCTACTATATTACCTTCACTATCTTTATAATAGTATGTAAGTATAATATAGTTGTTAAGTCCTAGTTCCTTACCAGGTAAAGTTTTAAGTTTAATAGTTACAGTTGGGAAACCATCAACCTTATCAGGAACAAATATTAATTTATTACCACTATCACCATTAGAAGTAATACCAATACTTCCAGAATCTACTTTATATTGACCTTCAACATTAACATGATAATCAATACCTACTAAAGTAGCATCAAGATTAGACGCACCAACAAATGTAAGTGTAACTTCACTCTTATTATTTGCAGTAGCAGATGGTGTTACAGATCCAAGTGAGAAGTCAAGTGCACTCTTAGTATATTGTGTTTTTCTTGCATACACTTCTGACTCTTTATTATCATTACTAAGAGATACATTATTTCTATAAATATCTGCATATACATATGTAACATATGGAGTATCAGATTTTAAATTATCAAAATGTAATTTAACCTCAAATTGATCACCAGAAGAACCCAAATTAGTTACAGTACATGATGTAGCCATACTATTATCTACATTACAAGTATGATTATTTCCTGCACCTCCAGTTTTAATTCTAACTTCTATCACACAATTAGAATTACCATTTTTACATACAGGATTATAAGAAGAATCTTGTAATTCTATATAAACAATTCCACCATCATTATCATTTTTTATAACCTTATATTCATCTCTTAAAACAATAGTAGAATCAATATAATATTTATTGCTATCTTCTACTTTATCAATTCCAGACCTATTTGTTATATTAAATGTTGCCGGTTCTAACTCTTTATAGTTCTTACCATTAATAGCATCATTTAATAATTTCTCATTTAAAAGTTCTAGTTCATATTTATTATCATCATCTGTAATTGCAGTAATGATAAGATTATAATAGTTAGGTCCAAACACATATTGATTACCAGTCATATCATATACATAAGTAGCAGTTTTTTTATCAGTATCAATATCACTATTTTCAATTATATTATCAAAAATACAATTCATTTCACTATTCTCATCTACTGCATCTTCACAAATTTGATATCTAAGTTTAAAGTTTCTTGTATTATTTAAGAATGATTTAACAGTAAGTAATCTTTTTCCATAAAGAGTAGATAAATTTTCACCTTCACCAAGAGTAGTTATCGTAGAATCATGACTATAATTAACTTTATTAAATACTCCTTTAACACCAAGTGTAGTAAAAGTATCTTCAAATTCAACATAACCAGAACCACTTTGGAACAATGGCGTTTTAACTTTTTCTCCACCTCTATTCATATCAGCAGATACTTTGTAAAAATATTTATTATTAGGTTTTAGTCCAAGAGCCTCAACACTAGATAAAGATTCATAATCAGTATGTACTGTTTTTACAAGAACTTTCTCTGTTTTACATACCTGTTCTAAAATAGTCTCACCAGTAGATTCTTCTCCTTCTGCTGGTTCTACCGGTACTTCTACCTCGGAACATACATTTTGTTCTTCATAAATATCAATATAGAATTTATATTTACCATCAGTCTTAACAAAATCAGTTTCCATAGTAGAACTATCAATAGATAAATTAAATTTAAATGTGTTACCATTAATAAGTGCATCAGAAGGACTCTTAGTAACAGATACCTTCGGTATAATACTAGTAAATTTAAATGAATTATTATCACTACTAGCAGAAACAACATCAAGTACCTTAGGAACGAATGTTAAATCTTCTTGTAATAAAGTAATACTACCAGTAGCAACCTTAGCTATTACATTAGCATCCCTAATAAATAAATCACCATAATTAACAAATTTATTATTAAGAATATCAAGTAAATTAGATGTATTAAACTTCCATGTAGTGCTCATCTTTTCACTACTTACAAGCTCAAATCCATGAATACCTCTTGGATAATCAAAACCAGTTTTAAACTCTGTACCAGTATTATAGAAATACATACCCGGAGCACTAGCATTAATCAATTGATAAACATATCCAACCTTACTAGCATCATCTTCTCCTACTAAATTTAAATTCTTAAAATAATCACTAAGCATTGATGCTTGTCCAAAACCTGCATATCCAGTATCATAGAAGGCATCAACTTTAACTGTAATATTTTTATTCTTGAAATTAATTTTATCACTAACTAAATTAGCATAATCCACAACAATACACTTACTATCTTCATCACATACTTGTAAATCAGATACAACCTGCTGATATTTTTCTCCATCAGCTTCAAGTGTAACTAAATATGCAGACACTCTATTTAAAAATTCATTTTCATCAAAAACAATTTTCAATCTATTATCAAAATTTCCATATTGTAACTTATATTTAATATTAAAATCAGTACCATTATAATAACCATCAAAGTAATAATTACCAATAGTAATTTTAGCAGCCTTATTAGTCTTATTAACTGCACTAAAATACTGAATATCGTATATAGAACCATTACTTAGATTTTCAATCGTAAACATATCAGAACTTCCATCTTTAACAAATTCTGTACTATATAATTCTTCACTACCTAAAACATTATAATATATATAATATTTACCATCTTCCATATATAATGCATTATCAATATCATTAACTTGATATCTATAAGTAACACTATCAAGAGTACTATTATTAATATATAATCTAAATGTAGGAGCTTGTTTAACAGGAGTTACCGCATCACTAGTAGGTCTACTAGCAGGGAACACTAAATCAGGAGTACTAATATCACTATCATCATCAATATTTAAATCAAATGAGAATTTATAAGTATTACCTCTTCTAAGTACATCATCACGAGTATTATAATCTGTTCCTTCTCCTATAAAGAAGTAAGTAATATATTCTTGATTAAGAAATTCATCAGATAACTCAGAGAAATCAATTACTCTACTCTCAATTAAATTACCATAAGAATCATGAACATAATAATTAACCTTAATAATAGAGTCTCCTCCAACAAATTGTTCTATCTTCGCAGCATCAAAAGTTACGCTAACTTTATAACCCCTAACAATTTCATCATTAAGTAAATTATTATATTTAATACCAAACTCTTCTTCATATATACCAACTTCATCAATTGATGGAGCCTTAGTTTGAATATTAGTAATTTCTTCAACCACTATCTGTGGAATAGCAACTTGATCTTCAAGTAAAAGTATTGAAGGAGTATTATAAACATAAACACCATTAACAATAGGAAATTCATTAGTTCCACTATCATCTTTTGCATCGGTTACCTCAATAGTATAATTTTTACTAAGTCTTCCACCAGATATTTCTTTTAAAATACTTAAATTTTCAATATTAGAAGTAATCTTTTCACCTGTTTCTGAATCAGTATATGTATATTCAAACATACTAGAATTAATATCAAAAGACTTATTATAATACATATCTTTAATATTACCATTAACAGTAAGTGATGCAATTAGTTGATCATCAGCATAATCAATTGTCTTACTAACATCACCTTTATATAAATTAAATGTTATAGAAGCTAAACTATCAATAGATGTATCCTCAGGTCTTGTAGATACCATCTCAGTAGTAAGTGAAATAGGATCTTCATATGAATACATATTAGTTACCCAATTTTGTAACATAAGAGCAGCAATACCCTTAGTAGATTCACTAAAGCCACCAATATACTGACTTTGTTGTAATCCTTCACCATCTCCAAAATCAACATCAGCCATAACAGCAAATGAATATAATGTATTTTCAGTAAGTCCATCTACTTCAAATTCTAATGTCATAGTTTGAGAATTAAATTTAACATCATCAATAGGATAATATGCAGGATCATTACCACCTTTATATAATATACTAAAATTATTTTCCCTATCAAAACATGCTCTACCACTATAAGGAATTGTACAATCAGCATCTTCAATTTTAACAATACCCGCTATTGAACTAATACCAATTTCAGTAGCGTCAAAACTAATTGTAGGTTTTCCAACTATTTGAAAGTAATCACTCATCATAGTAGATACTTCATTATATCTATAATTATCATAATATTGAGCTACAATCTTAAATGCATAATCTTTATTACCATATAATCCCTTTGCTTCATCTAGTGTTAATATTTGATTTTCTAAATCATTTCTACTAAAACTATACACAGGTTTAGCAGTAGATATCTTCTCTTCAGTTAAATCTTCAGCAGCATATATTTCATATGTATATTTAACAATAGCTAAATCCTCATCAACAACATCACTCATAGATAATGTAAAAGTTTTAGCATCATCATTAGTTTTAACAAATACACTTCCAAGTGTAGGTTTAACTTTAAGAGTTAAATCACTAGTATTACTAGTATATAAATCAGGATATAAAACATTTCCAATAACAACATTATCAACAATTACATTATATAAAGTATTATTAGTAAGTCCTTCAAATGAAATAAAATTATCTTCACTATTATATACTGTATGTCTATACACTTCATTATTTTCACTATCTTTAAGCGTTACATCTGCTGATACTATATCAGTATTAGTACCAAAATCTACTGAATATGCAAGAGAATTTTCAGTAACTAATTCCCTTCTTAATTTTAAATTTAAACTTTCAGTTCTAAAAGACTTTTGAAAATATTGAGTACTAACTTCATTATTTTCATCGACAACAGTCATAACATAATTAGAATCAGAAGAAAGTGTATTAATAACAACCAATTGTTCTTCTGGTGTATTAGCAAGTATCTTAGTATATACAGTCTTACCAGTATCAGTATTAACAACAGTAAGTACTAAATTACCCTTAATAGCATCCATAGTATCAATAACTTGAAATTTAGCTCTTATACTATTAATATCAGAAGACGCCTCGGTAAGTGTAACAGAGACTTCCTTCTTGAGTATAGTAGTAGTTTCTCCATCTCCTTCACCTGTTCCAGTTCCGGTTCCAGTACCTTCTCCACCTACACCAGTTCCAGTACCATTGCCAGTTCCATCACCTGTACCATCGCCAGACCCGGTGCCATTACCATCACCAGAACCAGATCCGCTTCCAGTACCAGTTCCATCACCTTGTCCATCCCCTTCACCTGTTCCTGAACCGCCAGAACCACCATTAACAAGTCCATCAGGTTTAATATCAATATTTTCATTACCATCTATTGTAAGTTCTCCAAGAGATAATTTGACTTTATCATCAAAACTAACATTTTTATCTCCAAGGTTAATTTTTACATTATCCCCAACATAAATAACTGTACCATCCGCAATAGTCTGATAACTACCTTCTTGATTTTCAACTTTAACAATACCATCTTCAACAAAGAGTATTTCAAAATAATCACCACGTACTGATTCATTATTACCAGCAAGTTGTACTCTAACATCACTTCCAACAACAATATACTTATTATCAGTAATTCTTCCCATAAAATTACCAAACACTAAAGTCTTATCAGCATTTTCAATATAATAACCACCATTATTATATTTAACCAAAGACTTATCAGTAATATTGTAATATGGAACAATATTTTCATTAAAATTATCCAAATCTAAAATAACACCATTCTTCATAAAAGATAAAGAATTATCTAAATAGTGAATAAAATTATCTTTACTAGTACTTACTTCTTTATTATCCACATCAGTAAAAACATATTCATTAAATACATTTTCTTTATATACAGTATTATCATCAAAATAGTACTTATCAGACTTAGTCGCAGTACTATTAATAATATAACCAGCAGAATAAAATTCCTTGCTATTCCTTCCAGTTAAAAATATAACTCCTATTGTAAGAACAATTAAAGATATAATACTAGCACCTAGTATTATCCAAAAACTTTTATCACTCATTATTTTCTTCATATTATCACCGATACCTATCATATAAATTATAGCAAAAGACCACTAAAAAGTCAATTAACGATAACCATTTTATATGCAATATTGCATGTATATATAAATTAATTATTAACTGTCATCCAACATTACTATTTACTAGTAATTTTTTATAAAAAGTATTGATTAACTAAAAATAATATGATATAATATCACATGTATTTGAAAGAAATGTCTCCTTAGCTCAGTTGGTAGAGCAACTGACTCTTAATCAGTGGGTCTAGGGTTCGAATCCCTAAGGGGACACCATTTTTTATATTTTTTTACAAAAAATACTTGCAAAGACAAATCTTGTATGGTATAATGTAAAAGCAATGCACAAAAATGGGCTTGTAGCTCAGGTGGTTAGAGCGCACGCCTGATAAGCGTGAGGTCGATGGTTCAAGTCCATTCAGGCCCACCATTTATGGCCAGTTGGTGAAGTGGCTTAACACACTGCCCTTTCACGGCAGCATTCATGGATTCGAATTCCATACTGGTCACCAATTTAAATACTAAAAGCTTTCATAAGAAAGCTTTTTTATTTTTCTCCTAATAAAAGAGCAATAAATATACCTAATATCATAAATAACAATCCAATAATTAAATTTACAATATTAATTTCATATTTAAAAGATTGAACGATTAGTAATACTATACTAGATAACAATACACCTAAAACAAAAGCATTAACTTTATTTTCACACTTCTTAAATAAATAATTAATAATTCTAACAGTAATCAAAATTCCAATAACCATCCCAATACCAAAAGGAATTAATATCTTAATATTGTCCAAATTACCAATAGCAGCAATAACACTATTATAAGTCCCCATAATCATCAGAAGAGCGGTACTACTAACACCAGGAACTACCGTTCCTATTGCATCTACAATCCCAGACAAAAAGAACATAATATAATCAAAAAAATTTCCATTAATAATATAAACATTATTAATATTACTTATAGATAAAAAAAAGAAAATAACAAAAGAAATAATAACAACATAATAATCTTTTTTATTAACCTTACTACCAATATCAGGTACACCACCAATAATAAGACCTATAAAGAAAAGCATAGTAATAAGATAATATTTAGTAAGAGCCCAAGATATAATCTTGCTAAAAAAAATAATAGAAAGTATTACACCTAACCCTATAGGAAGTAAATATTTAATACTTTCTTTTTTATTATTCTTAAAATTACATATATAATCAATAGCTTTATCATATATGCCCATAGATATAGCAAGCATAGCACCAGATACCCCAGGAATAATCTTCCCTATACCAACAATAAATCCCTTAAAAAAATTCTTCATCAGTGTAATTCCCTACATACACCAGGATCCGGCCTATAAAAGCAATGATTTTTATATTTACCAGCATAATCTTGTTCCCACCAAGTACTCGTGCATGATACTCCCTTAGTAGGAGCATAAAACCATAAAGCATTAGTAGCAGGATGATAGTATTCTCCCCTTACTACCCTAGTTGCAAGTTCCTTCTCTTTAACAGTAGGATTACCATAAAATAAAGAACTACTAGTACCAGAAAATCCTCCAGGATTTTGATATACCATCTCAGATATACTTCTAATATCCTTAAAAGTTAAACAATCAGCTAATACTCTATTAACACCAACATTACCTACCATAAGCATTCCAAGATCCCCTTCACCAACAGCTTCAGCCCTCATAAGCCTAGCAAGTAATTCTAATTCCTTATCAGTATATTTAATAACCATAACATCACCAATATATTATATTAAAAAAAATAGCAAAACATGCTATTTTAATAATAAATTAATCGCTTCATTAATTTGATTATCTGTATCAACACTAGGATTAATAAGGTATTCCTCACTAAGTTCTACATAATTAGTTGGAGCAACACCAACACCATCAATACAGTTACCATTAGGAGTAAGCCATTTCTGAGTAGTATACTTAATCATGCTACCATCCAAAAGTTTCTTAGTTTGCTGAACAGTACCCTTACCATAACTAGTAGTACCAACAACATAACCACTATAACTCTCTTTAATCGCAGAAGCAAGAATTTCAGATGCCGAAGCAGATCCACCATTAATAAGTACAACAACTTCATATTCCCTATTTTCTTTAGTCTTATCCTTCTTTTTTTCTACACCTTTAGAATCCTCAAGTCCATATATAATTTCACCCTTATTCAAGAATAAACTACATATATCAGTAACCGAAGTCAAATAACCACCATTATTATCTCTAACATCAATTATAAGACCTTCAATTCCATCCTCTTCTAATTCAACTAGTTTCTCTTTAAACTGATCATAAGAATTATCAGAAAAAAGTGTTATACTAATGTATCCTAACTTCTTACCTTCCTTTTCCATAACACGACCACTAACATAAGGTATTTCAACCTTATCCAAATTAACAGTAATATCCATTTCATTACTTTCTCTAAGAACAGTAAGAACAACACTAGATTTACCACTATTCTTAATATAATTAGCAAGTTCATTACCAGTCCTATCTAAATAACTCTCATTATCAACTTTTATAATCTTATCATTTATTTTAAGACCTGCCCTGTCAGAAGGAGAACCTTCAAATATATCTATAACAACAATACTACCATCACTATAAGTAGCCACAGTACATCCTATACCCTCATAACTTCCATTAATAGTCTCATTAAAAGATTCAGTACTAGTAGCATCACTATAACTAGTAAATACATCACCAACAGAATCAATCATACCTTCAACTGCACCATCAATAAGCTTATTTTTATCTAAATCACCATAATAATTATCCACAATAGCATAGTAAGTATCAACAACTTTACCTAAATCACTAATAACACTAATATAGTTCCTACCGGCAAATAAACTAAAACAACCAAAACAAATAATAAAACCAATACCTAAAGAAAACAGCATAATCGTAACAACTTCACTTGCAGTATACATTTCTTTCTTCTTATGCTTCTTATTATTCTTAAACATACCCTTTACTTTACTTACAACACTATATTTCTTATTATCTTTCTTTATTTCTTTATCTACATTCCTCTTATTACCAACCTTCTTCTTAATACTAACATCTTTCTTCTTAGTAGCCATCTATACCATCTCCATATTAAGTTTATCATAAATAATAAAAAAAAGATATAACATAAATACTATTTTACATTATATCTTTATATCATATATATCAATTAACCTGCATTAAATGTACTTAGCGTTACATTACTAGGTAAACTTGCTGAACTAAAAGTATTGTAAGTAGTAGAACCTGCAGGTACTAAAGCAGTAATTGCATTATTATTAGTATATCCAAATACGGAATTAACATCAGAAACATTACTAGAATTTATTGTTACTGTCCCAACTAAACTTGTACAATTATAAAATGTCGACTGCATATCAGTTACTGAACTTGGTATCTCCGGTGCTTTAACTAAACTTGTACACCAAGCAAATGTTCCATGCATATTAGTTACCGAGTTTGGTATCTTTGGTATATTTACTAAACTTGTACAGCTAGAAAACGTATAAAACATATCAGTTACTGAACTTGGTATTACAGGTGCTGTCACTAAACTTGTACAGCCGCTAAATGTACTATTCATATTAGTTACTGAACTTGGTATTTCCGGCGCTGTTACTAAACTAGCGCAATATTCAAATGTACCATTCATATTAGTTACTGAGTTTGGTATCTCTGGTGCTGTTACCAAGTTTGTACAACCTTGAAATGTCATATCCATATTAGTTACTAAGCTTGGTATTGATGAAACACTCAATAAATTAGTACAATAGAAAAACAAATAATAAGCACTATTTTCAGTTACAACACTATTATCATAATACTCACCAGGATTACCAAATTCACCATATTCATCATAAAATATATCAAAATATCCTTCAATAAGTTTAATATTATCACCTAAAAACACTTTACTAATGTTTTCATTATTATAAAAAATACCAGTAGCGTATCCATTCACATCATATGCATACGACAATACAGTCACATTATAAGTGATACCATCAACAACATAAGTGTCAGGAATAGAAACAGTTGTAGAATCTCCAATATATCTAACTAACAACACTTCATTTTCCTCTAATTGTATATTACATAATCCTTCATTAACCATATAGTCAGGGAATTCACCAGCAATATGATAATAAGTCAAAGAATTAACAGTAGGATATTCACTACCAAGGTAATAAGTAAAATCACTAAGTGGTGAAATTTCTTGAACATATAATTGATATGGACTACTAGAAGAGCCATCCCCACTACCTATCATTACATTTGTATCAAGATAAAGGACTGGACGATAATCCATCCCATCGAAAACGCCATAGGAGCTATTATCAACATTGCCTAATGATACATACCAAGCAGTATCCCACCTGACAGAATCCGGATTAATAAACCATTCGCTTGTTGAATAAAGCCAATCGCTTTCAAAACACTCATAATCTGGATAAAACTCAGCACCAACATTTGAATTATATAGAGATAAATCTCTACTACACCTTGTTAAATCTGTCGCATAGCCATAATCGCTTGCATACATTAAACCAATATTTGCATCTACTGTAAATGGATTTTCTCCATATATCGTTGTTCCTACTTCATTTGTTCTTTCATAATTATAAATATCATTGGGATATAAACCTTCTGGTGTTGAGTATCCACCCAAATACCACATCGACTGTTCTATTAAATCTATTGTTTTATTATTTTTTGTTTTTAAACTATCATAGTAGTCTCCATTTAGATACGCATTAAGAGTTGCTATACTCCAATTGTTAGTATAATTTGAATTATAAGGATCATAATTCCATGCACCACCTCCACCACTCATAAGTTCATCTCTTATTATCTTAACTTTACCATCTACTATTCCTATTATTCTCCACTTTTCACATGTAGATGATGATTGCTTGTTATAGTCAGAACAATTAAAATATACATAGTTATTTACAGATTCACTTGGCCCAAAATATCTAATATTACCTTCTGTACCACTAGTTAATGCAGTAGTATCAGTAATTGTAGTTGCACCTGTTCCTTCTGTTTCTGAAACTTTTAAACCATCATTCATAAGTCCCCATGTTTGATCAGTACTCTGATATGAATAATAATATGTATCGTTTGTTACATCTTGTGTTATTAGTGTTGGCTTACCACTAGTATATAAATTTCTTATATATTGAACAGCATTAACATTAAATTGATTATTACTAGTAGTATATACAGCTTGTCCATCAGTAACAATTTTACTATTGAAACTCTTACCTAACTCCGTATTAGGAGTATCTATACTAAGCCATACTCTTATACTAATATCAATACTTTTTCCTGCTAATAACGTAATATTACTCTTAATTTTTCCATTAGTTAGATTAGCTAAAGTAGTAACACTACCATTATCTATTTGTAACTTAATATACTGAGGTGAAAAAGCAGTACCAGTAGCACCAGTAGATAATAACTTAACATCAAATAAATAATCTAAATTACCAATATTCTTTATAGTAAATACATAAGGATTAGTCCTTAATCCTTCTTCATCACTCATAGGAAGAGCATTAGAAAGTGATATATTTTCTGATTTAGAACTAGCTTCTATCATAAGCATACCAGTTGAATATGCATTAGTATTAGCACCATATGAATCATTAGAAAATAAAGCATATGTAGAATTAGATAACGCAATAACAATAAAACTTATAGCTAATAGAATTACACTAACAACAATAATTTTCTTATGTTTCATAAATATCTCACCCTTCTTACTATTTATTTATAAATAACAATTAACTTAAAGATTCAACATATATTTTTACTGTACCAATAAAAGCAGAATCCATATATTCATTAGTAATATCTTCATAATCTATCCATAATCCCAATTTAACAGTAGTACTACTCATCTTCTCTATAGTGCCCTCATGTAATAAATAAGTATTATTATCTAAAGACATACCTTCAAGCATAGAAGATTCCTTTAAATTATTATCCAAAACATTATTATAGTATTTATTATTATCAACATAAACATTAAATCTAATAAACCTATTATCAAGTCTCCTATTAACTTTATGCTTACTATAATCATTAGTCTCTTCAAGAACAATAATATAATGAGCATTTTCTGT
>JAZTXT010000050.1:0-5324 GCA_045636525.1 Bacilli bacterium
AAAGATATTTTAAAACTTGTTGATGCTATTAAAAAGAAAGTTAAACAAAATAGGGAAGAATTTATTGGTAGTGAAGTTGAAGCATTGGAACTTACTTTAAGAAAGTATGTAGATATTTCTAAACTTGTTAATGATTTAGTAGAGTTTGATCCTACAATTATTGATTATTATAAATTAAATGAGGTTAGTTTTTGTTCAGGTGATATAGTTGATTTAAATGATATTGATATTGAAAAAATATACAAGAGACTTGCTTCTAGAATATATAAGACAAGAAATGCATTAGTGCATAATAAATCTAATGAAAATAGACTAAATGATAGGGGGATTTATAAACCTTTTACTGATAATAAAAAGTTATGTAAAGAGATTCCGTTAGTAAGATTTATTGCTGAGGCGATAATTATTGGCTCTGCGAGTAATTTATAAAAAAATAATTAGTATGTGTAACTAATTATTTTTTTTATATAAAATACCTTGAAAAAATTATGAATTTATTGTATATTAATATAGAGAATATGGAGAGTGTATAAGATGCGTGAGAAGTTAAATAATATTATACATAGTAGAGTATTTATTGTTATATTAATGTTGGTATTCATATGTGTTACTTTACTTGTGGGTACTTATGCTTGGTTTACTTGGAATAGTAGTGATAATACTAAACTTGTGATGTCTATTGGTAGGGTGGCTGATGTTGTTTTTACTAATGGTAATGATATAAAAAGTGATTTGACACCTGTATTTAATTATACTGATGGTTTATCGACTACTTTTACTATTAATAATAGAGATACTAGTGGTGCTATAATTGGTTATAATGTTTATCTTAATATTACTACTATTGCTGATGAACTTGTTAGTAAAGATGTTAAGTGGACGCTTATTAAAGATAATGAAGTTATAAAAGATGGTGATTTGAGCACAGCAAGTAATGGTGTTAGTATTACTTTATATAATGGTGCTTTATCTACTGGTATTA
Source organism: Bacilli bacterium (assembly GCA_045636525.1). GTDB lineage: Bacteria > Bacillota_I > Bacilli_A > RF39 > UBA660 > CAG-302. Next base: position 983 of record JAZTXT010000050.1, read on the forward strand.
CATCGTATACACTTTATTTATATATTGATGGTAATGTTGAAAATGATCCAAATATGATGGGTAAGACTATTAATGGTAGTATTATGGTTGAAGCTTCTGATAGTGGTGTTAATTTATTAAATAATATTACTAGCTTATATACCGGTGGTAATCCAACTTTAATAACACAGCCAACAAGTAATAATAAATATTATTATTCATATCAAGATACAGGTAAAACATGGGGGCTTATGAACGATGGATTAAAAATAGATAATACTTTAGATGCAACAACTACAGGTTTAGCAACTACTGTAACAGATACAACAGCATTAACTAGTGGTACAGAAGGTAATATAAGATACTTTGGTCCAAGTGATAAAGTAAATAATTATATATATTTTAATTGTTCTGACTATGATAATCAATCAGATGCTACATGTGAAAAGTGGAGAATAATAGGAATAGTAGATGGTAAAGTAAAGATACTTAGTGATAGTATAGGAAATATTGCTTGGGATAATGATAGCATCAATTGGGATACTGCAACTCTAAAATCTATGCTTAATGAGGGTGGTACTTATTATACATCTCTTCATACTAAAAATCCTGAAACATTAAAATTAATATCAGAATCAACATGGTATCTAGGAGGATATTCAATAGTAAGCGATGTATATCCAAATGATATGTATAATTATGAAAGAACAAATAAAGAAGGAACAACAATATATAGTGGTAATCCATTTACAGTTGAAGAAAATATTGGTTTAATGTATGCAAGTGATTATGGTTATGGAACAAATTTAACAAAATGTAGCGAGGCAATAATGAAGAGCTATAGTGATGAATACTCTTCTGAATGTAGAGCAAACAACTGGCTATTTAATGCGTATCAATGGTTAATTACTCCGATCAAGTCGTACTCCTGGGCTATGGGGGCTGTGTCTTCGGACGGCAGTGTCTACGACGAAGCCTATGATTCTTCTTTATTTGTTCGCCCAGTTCTTTATCTAGATACAGATGTAATGATAAATAATGGTAATGGTTCATCAGATAATCCATATCAGATAACTATTAAAAAACCTACTACACTTATTGATCATATTACTAGCCTATACACTAATGGTAAGCCAACGTTAATAACACAACAAACAAGTAATGATACATATTATTATTCATATCAAGACTCTACTAAAACATGGGGACTTATGAATGATGGATTAAAAGTAGCAGCCTCTTCTGGTACTGGTGCAACTACAATTACTAATATTAATGCACTTACTAGTGGTACAGAAGGAAATATAAGATACTTTGGTCCGCGTGATAAAGTAAATAACTATATATACTTTAATTGTTCTGATTATTCAAATCAATCATCATCTACATGTGAAAAATGGAGAATAATAGGAATAGTAGATGGTAAAGTAAAATTAATAAGAGACTATTCTATTGGTAATTTAGCATGGGATCAAGATAAAAATCAAGATTCAACAAAAACAACTTATAATAACAACTGGACGACATCATCTCTTCAAGAATTTTTAAATGGACTATATTATAATAGAGGAACAAAAGATAAACATACTTATTATTCGGGTTCATCAGGAACAACCATTAATACACTGTATTTATCAGACATTGGAATAACAGAAGCAACAAGAAATAAAAACTTAATATCAGAGTCCACTTGGTATCTAGGAGAATATTCAACATCATCTGGTTTATATCCAAATGATATATATAATTATGAAAGAACAAATAAGGTAGGAACAACAATATATAGTACTAATGACTTTACAATAAATAAAAACATAGGATTAATGTATCCAAGTGATTATGGATATGGAACAGACTTAACAAAATGCGGTAAGGATATTTATGGTTACGAATTTGTATCTGCATGTAACACAAATAACTGGCTATTTAATAGTGCAAGTCAATGGTTAATTACACCGCGCTCGTCGGACTCCCTTTATGCGGGGCGTGTCGATTCGGGCGGCAAAGCGGGCTACTACTATGTCTATTCTACTCTCTGTGGTGTCCGTCCAGTCCTTTATCTTAATACAAATGTAGCGATAGGTAGTGGGGATGGTTCATCTGGTAGTCCATATCAATTATATGTTTAAATATCTTATTATGACTAATTGTATTCAGAGGGGTTTTGCTTGATAAGATATAACTGATTATCCTGATATGTAAGTTTGTTAATATGTATCAGGAATTTTTCAGAAAATAGAGTATAGATAGTTCAATGTTTATAAATAAATATAAAAGAATGAAAAGAGGTAATTAAAATGAATAATAATGGTTATAATTATGATCAAGAGATGATTTTAAGACAAAAGATAGAGAAAAGAGAAAAGTTTGATACTATACTTGCGTATATATTACTAGTGGTATTAGTAGGTTGTATTGGTTTAGTAATAGGACTTAAATTCTTTAGAGATAATGAGGAATTAAGACCACCTGTAGATGAATATAATCCTACTTATATTAGTTTAGGCGAAATTGCAAGTTCTCTTAATAATTCTGTTTTAGCTAATAGATATATGAATGATGGTGCTAGTTTTGTTACTACTGTTAATGGTAATGCTCTTTTAGTTTCTTATGTTAATGATGATGTTAATCTTAATGTTAATATACCTATGGTTGGTAGTGAACTTATGATTAATGTTCCAGCAGATAATAGTGAAATTGTTACTGAGGTATATAAAGAAATTGCTAATATTATATGTATGTATTATGGTAATGAGGAGAAGTATTGTAGATATACTTTAGATAATATGAGTGATAATGGTACTGATGGTATAACTTTTGATAAAAATGGAGATAATAGTATTATATATGTTACTACTACTAAGAGTTATAGTATTATGAAAGAAATTGTGTATAATGAGGTTACTTTATTTGATTTTAATCAGACTAATCATGTTATTGAGATGAATGAAGTAAAGGTACATGATATTGTGTGTTCTACTACTGATAGTAGTGTTTTGTTAACTGCTATTGTAGATAGATTAAGTGCTGATACTTCTTATGTAGCGGTTATTGTTAAGTTATATGATGAGGAAGGTAATGTATTAGGGGAAAATAAATATGAATTTACTGAAGATAGACCATTAGTGGTTACTGGTACTTTTGATGTTGAATTTATGTTTAATGATGTATTAAAATTAGAAAACATTGATAAATATAGTATTGAAATTGTTAAATAAGGAGAATAAAAAATGAGTACACATATTGAGAGTAGATTAGATGATATATCAGATGTAGTATTAATGCCTGGTGATCCTAAGAGGTGTGAATATGTAGCTAAGAAGTTTTTGTCTAATGCTAAACTTGTTAATAATGTTAGGGGTATGACTGCTTATACTGGTTATTATAAAAGTAAGAAGGTTACTATATTTCCTTCTGGTATGGGTATACCTAGTATGGGTATATATTCTTATGAATTATTTAAAGAATATAATGTTAATAATATAATTAGAATTGGTACTATGGGTGCTTATACTGATTTAAAATTAAAAGATATAGTTCTTGTTACTAATTCTATTACTAATTCTAATTATGGTAAGTTTTTATGTAATTATAATAATGTTAATGTACAAAGTAATATAGAACTTAATAATATTATTGAGAAAACAGCTAATGATATAAATATTAATTTGAATAAGGGGAATATTTATTCTTCGGATGTATTTTATGAACAAAATAATGATTTTAAGGATAAGGTACTGAAATATTCTGTACTTGGAGTTGAAATGGAATCATTTGCTTTGTTTATTAATGCTATTTTACTTGGTAGGAGAGCAGCAACTCTTCTTATGGTTAGTGATAGTTTTTTGTTTCCGCAACAATTATCTAGTTTAGAGAGAGAACAAGGACTTGATAACATGATTACTTTAGCATTAGAATCTTGTTTAAAAATGTAAAACTTGGTTATACTATAGGGGAAGAGGTGATATGATGAACTTAGAAACTGTTAATATGGGTGCATATAATTTGCACTTTATTAAGACTAAAAAATTTAAAACTATTACAATAGATGTTGATTTTTATAGAGAAGTTAATAAAAAAGAAATTACTATGAGAAATTTACTTAAGATGATACTTTTAGATTCTAGTAATAATTATAAGACTGAAAGGGATCTTATAATAGAAAGTGAGAATTTATATGATATTAAAGTTTCATCTAGTATATCAAGAATAGGTAAATTTAGTAATTTATCTTTTCAGACTAAATTTTTAAATGAAAAATTTACGGAAGAGGGTATGAATAAAGAATCTATCATCTTTTTTCTTGATCTTATTTTTAATCCGTATGTTAAAGATGGTAGTTTTATTAATATAGAAAAACAAA
>JAZTXT010000051.1:0-12620 GCA_045636525.1 Bacilli bacterium
AAGACTGTTGCTGCGGTTGACTTAGAAGTTCCTGGTGCTGGTGAACTTATGGGTGGATCACAGAGAGAAGAGGATTATGATAAATTAGTTACCAGAATGAAAGAACTTGGCATGGAAGCAGAAGAAATGCAGTGGTATCTAAATTTAAGAAGATATGGAGGATGCATTCATTCTGGATTTGGTATGGGATTTGAAAGACTTCTTATATATTTAACTGGTGTTGATAATATTAGGGATGTTATTCCTTATCCTAGAACTCCTGGAAATTGTGAATATTAATAACAAGAAAATGACTAGAAATAGTTATTTTTTTTGGTAATAATTTCCATTATATTATAAATATATTTGTCAATACTATAATTGGAAAGGAGTATATTTTATGAAAAAAGCATTATTAATAATTGCAGTAATAGCAGCATTATCTGGATGTGGTACTAATGAAAGTTTGACCTGTACTACTAGTAATACCGTAGGTAATTTTACTTCTAATTCTACTTATATGATAGAATATCAAGGTAATAATGTGAAGATGCTTACTGTTACCTATGATTATAGAGATGATCATGTAGATGGTGTTGGTACTGGTACTGATGGTACTACTAATGATGATAATACTGATACTGATGATGATGGTATTGTTGATGGCGTAGTAGGAGAAGCTCTTGATGATGTTGTATCTGGTATTACTAATGGAATACTTGATATAGCAGGAATTAAATCTAGACATAATGCTAGATTTGGAACTTATACTAATACAGAGGGATTTACTACTAATATTGATACTGATAATAATACTGATTATAAGGTGACTTATACTTATGATTTAAGTAAATTATCTGATACTGATATTACTACCTTTGGTATAAGTAGAGATTTAGATACACTTAGAAGTGGCTATACTAATCGTGGTATGACTTGTAAATAAATTATATTTAATGTAACCAAATAGGTTACATTTTTTGTTTTTTTTAAATGATAAAATATATTTTTAATAGATTATTAGTTATTGTTATTTGTATTGTTTTATGATAAAATTATAATGTAATATAAGATAGAAAAGAGGGCGATTTTATGACTAAATATAAAACTATGGATGCTAATGAGGCTGTTGCTAGAGTAGCTTATAAATTTACTGAGGTTGCTGGCATTTATCCTATTACTCCGGCTTCTCCAATGGCGGAAAAGGTTGATGTTTTAAGTAGTAATGGTGAAATTAATTTTTGGGGTAATTCTGTTAAAGTAGTGGAAATGCAGTCGGAAGCTGGCGCTGTAGCTATGGTACATGGTGTTCTTCAATCTGGAGTTTTAGCTAATACTTTTACTGCAAGTCAGGGATTACTTTTAATGATACCTACTTTATATAAACTTGCTGGAGAGATGCTTCCTGGTGTCATTCATGTTGCTGCGAGAAGTTTATCTACACATGCTCTTAGTATATTTGGGGATCATCAAGATGTGTATGCTGTTCGTCAAACTGGGGTATGTATGTTATCTTCTTCATCTGTAGAAGAAGCATATCATATGGCTATGATTGCACATTTATCTAGTATTAAGTCATCACTTCCTTTTATAAACTTTTTTGATGGTTTTAGAACAAGTCATGAAATTGATAAAATTAAAGAGATTGATTTATCTAGAATAGAAACTTTGATTGATAAAAAAGCTCTTAAAAAATTTAGAGAGAGAGCTATGAATAATAGTGAAGCTACTACTAGGGGAACTGCTGAAAATGATGATATTTATTTTCAAAATACTGAGGTTAGAAATAAATATTATGATGATGCTGTGGATAATGTTATTTATTATATGGATAAAATTAATAAGATTACTAAAAGAGATTATAAACCATTTAATTATTATGGTCATGAAAAGGCCACTGATGTTATTATAGCTATGGGTTCTGTCTGCTCTGCTATTGAAGAAACTGTTGATAGACTAAATAATGAAGGAAAAAAGCTTGGTCTTGTTAAGGTACATTTATATAGACCGTTTAGTATTAAACATTTACTTGAAGTTATACCTAAGAGTGTTAAAAGGGTATCAGTACTTGATAGAACAAAAGAGGCAGGTAGTAGTGGTGAGCCATTATACTTGGATGTTGTTAATGCGCTATCTGATACTGATATAAAGGTTATTGGTGGTAGATATGGATTATCATCTAAGAATACTACACCTGCGATGATAAAGGCTGTTTATGATAATTTACAAGGAAAGATGAAAAATGGTTTTACTATTGGAATAAATGATGATGTTACTAATTTAAGTTTAGATTATGATAATAATTTTAGAGTAAGTAATAATAATTATCAGATGTTAATATATGGATATGGTTCTGATGGTATGGTTTCTACTTCAAAAGATATTCTTAAAATAGTAGGAGATAATACTAATGAATATGTACAAGGTTATTTTCAGTATGATTCTAAGAAAAGTGGTGGAGTAACTAGATGTCATATTAGGTTTTCTGATAGTGAAATTAAGAGTACTTATTATATTGATGAGGCTGACTTTATTGTAGTATCTAAAGATAGTTATATGTATAAATATGATATTCTTGATAATTTAAAAGAAGGGGGATTATTTTTCCTTAATACTAACTTAGAGCAAGATGCATTAATAAAGAGTTTACCTAATAAAGTTAAGCATTTATTGGCAGAGAAAAAAGCAAGATTTTATACTATTGATGCATATAGTTTAGTTAATGATTTAGGTCTTAAAAATAAGATTAATACTTGTATGGAAACTTGTATTTTTAAGATTATGGATACTTATGATGTTAATAAAATTATTAAGATTATGAAAGAGAATAATAAACTTAGATTTTCTTCTAAGGGACAGAATATTATTGATATTAATAATAAGGTTATTGATGAATCTATTAAGTATTTAAAAGAAATTAATGTTGACAAAGAGTGGGTTAATTTAGAAGCTCCTGAAGGTAAAAAGTTAAACTTTAATGAAACTATTAATTTACTTAAAGGGGATAGTTTACCTGTTAGTGCTTTTTTAGGTAAGGAAAGGGGGATATTTGAAGGCGGTACTACTAAGTACGAAAAACGTAATGTAGCGGAGCATATACCAGAGTGGATACCTGAAAATTGTATAGAGTGTAATTTGTGTTCATTCTCTTGTCCACATGGTGTTATTAGACCGTATCTATTAGATAAAAAAGATGATAAGGTAGAGAGTATACCATCGTTTATGCCTAAGGATAAAGAGTTTACTATAGGTATTAATAATGAAGAGTGTACAGGATGCGCGCTATGCGCAGAAGTATGTCCTGGTAAAATGGGGAATAAGGCTCTTAAAATGGTTAAAAATGATACTTTAAGGGAAAGTAATTTTAATTATTTGTTAAAAAATAATGTTAATGATAAATATGATAGTAAGATAGTTAATGTTAAAAATGTAAGTTTTAAGGAACCTAGATTCGAGTATTCTGGTGCTTGTGCAGGATGTGGTGAGACTCCATATTTAACTAATTTAACTAGATTATTTAATGATAATTTAATGATAGCTAATGCTACTGGATGTTCTTCTATATACGGAGGAAGTGCTCCTAGTTTTCCATATAGTGTACCTTGGGCTAGTTCTTTATTTGAGGATAATTCGGAATATGGTTATGGTATACTTACTGGTATTAATATTAAGAGAGATAAGATTAAAAAATATATGAAAGAATATCCTAGAAATAAAGTATTTAAAAAATGGATTGATAATATGGATAATGTAGATATATGCAGAGAAGTATTTAAAGAAATTGATTTTGCTAAGCATCCATATTTACTTGATATGAAAGATTATATTGTTCCTAAATCTATGTGGATAGTAGGAGGGGATGGGTTTGCTTATGATATTGGTTATGGGGGGCTTGATCATGTACTATCTAGAACAGATAATATTAATATATTAGTGTTAGATACGGAAGTTTATTCTAATACTGGGGGACAATCTTCTAAGAGTTCTAATTTAGGTTCTATTGCTTCATTTACTGCGAAGGGTAAGGAATATTATAAGAAAGATTTGGCTAGAATTGCTATGTGTTATCCTCATGTATATGTTGCATGTGTTAATATTGGTTATAATAGAGAACAATATTTGAAAGTTTTAAAAGAAGCATCAGAACATAATGGTCCATCACTTGTTATTGCATATTGTCCTTGTATTGAACATGGTATCAAAACTGGCATGGAACACTCTCAATCTAATGGATTTTTAGCTAGTGAGTGTGGATATTTCTTAACATTTAGATATAATCCAAAAAATGGTAAACTAATTATGGATAATAAAGAACCTGATTTTGATAAGTATGAAGACTTTTTAATGACTGAGAATAGGTTTGCTAATTTAAAGAGAGTAAATAGAGATAATGCTGATGATATTTTAAATGAACAGAAAGAGTGGGCTATTAAAAGATATAATTATTATAAGAAGTTAAGCGAGGAATAAATATGGAAGAGAAGGATAAAGAGTTAAATGATAAAACTGTAGATACTACTAATGAATTGCCAATAGGGTATATTGAGGATAATAATTTAAATTTGTTTCTTGAAGATACAATTGATTTAAATGTTATTGTAGAAAAGGTAAATGAAAATGAATAATGATGAGTATAGAAATAAGTTTTTAAAATATTTATCTGATACATATCTTAATAATTCTAGTTCTTCTTTTTCTTATAAAATTGTATATAATGAGTTAACTAGATATTATATATTTGATAATAATGAGTATTTTATTGATGGTGAAAGTTTAGTAGGTGTACAAGTTAAGCTTAATAATAAATATAGAAATAATAAAAATGTAAATATTTCATGTGATGATTCTCATTGGAAAATTTATAATAAAGCAGGTAGAAGAGGAAATGAATATTTAAGTGATATGTATAATTCTATAAAATTATATATTTCTATTGATTCAAAGGACTTATATAAAGTTTCTTCCTTACTTTTTGATTATATGATTAATGAGGGCATTATTATGCATTCTAAAGTTGCTAGTGTTATGAGAACTGATGTTTTGGTATGTAGGGTTAAAAATACTATAGATGCTATGAAGGTTAGTAATTATATAAATAGTATAAATTATACTCCTACCGTTAGGATTAATCCTTTTGTTTATAGTTTTGGTAACGTTGGTATTGTTATGGATGGTAGACTTTCTTATAATAATGTTTTGTCAAGGTTGATTTGTGAATATTTGAAATATAAAAAAGAAAACAATGATTTAGAAAATGTTTCTAGTGAGGGTTTAGCTAATTTTATAGAAGAACAAATTAATATGTTAAAAAGTGATGAAAAGGAAGAGTATATTAATTTATATGAAATTGATAATAACGATAAGTATAAAGATTTTATAATGGTATGTAGTATTATAAGTAGAAATTTGAAGAAGAATATGGATATTGATGTTTTAGAAGAATATAAGAATTATAAAGAGGTTTTTCTTGATGATTTAGAATTTGTTTCTTTTGATTCTGATGAAGTTAAAATGAAATATGTCATATATGGTATGGCTACTTATTATAGTATTCATGAAGTTCATGATAGAATTATTAAATTTATTGATACAGGGGATTATACTCTTTTTACGAGGGCAGGAGAAAAAAATATACGTGCTATAATGTATAATAATTTTACTCCTAGGGATACTTTGGAAATTATATCTAGAATTGGTTATAAGGCACTTATAGATGTATCTAGAATTACGTATAAGAAGAATGGAGAAGAACAGTTATTTACTGCAATTAATGAATTATTTAATGATGGTACTTTGGTGTCTTTTTCTAATGATGATTATGCTAGAAGTCGTTTGGGTCTTATTATTCCTTCTGAATTGTTGAAAAAAGTTGTGGTAAAAAAGTTAGAGGAAAATGGAATGAGTATAAGTAGTATTTCTCTAGCAGAACTTATATTGGATGAAATTAACAAATTGGAAGAAAAAAAGAATATTGGCAGAAAATAACATATATTTCTGTCATCTTTTTTTGACAAATAGGAGTGTTTATGATAAACTATTAATTACTTCGATTTAGATTGACAAAATGTGTAATTTTTGAGATAATTTTAATATAGAGGTGATGGGTAATGAGAGATAAAATTACTTTAACGATGCAAGATATTTTAGAGAAGGAATTTAAGATTGATGCAAGAGGTTATAGACTTCAAGAAGTTGATAAATTTCTTGATATTATTATTAAAGATTATAATGAATATAATAATATTATTAGAGGTTTAGACAAAGATAAGAAGGTATTACTTGAAGAAAATAAGCTTCTTAGAAACGAAGTTAGAAATCTAAAGTCTAGTATTGATGCCGCTAAAATAGGTGAAAAAGAAATTACTAATGTTGATTTACTTAGAAGAATTTCTCAATTAGAAAAGATAATATTAGGAAAAGAACAACAATAATTGATCTGGGTAAATGCTGCATATTATTATGTAGAGGAAAGTCCATGCTCGCACTATCTGAGATGATAGTAGTGTTTGTGCTTAGGGAAAAAATAACCTAAGGCAGTTTTACTGACGGCGATTTTCTTGTCTAAGGGAAACTATGACTTGAAAATCATAAAGTGCCACAGAGACGATTTTGCTAGGAAACTGGCAAACTGAAACGAGGTAAACCCCGCAAGCGAGAAACCCAAAATATGGTAGGGGAACTCTCAATAGAGAACTGAATCTAAAGAGAGATGTAATTTGCATAGATAAATATTTACCGCCTAGCAATAGGTACAGAACATGGCTTATAAGATATAATTATTATTAAGGAGTATTATGAAAAATATTGGAACTAAATTAAAAGATAAAAGGGAAGAAAATGGGCTCTCGGTAGAGGAAGTAGCAGAAGATCTAAAGATGAGGCCTAGTCAAATATCTAGTATTGAAGAAGGGAAGACTGAAGACTTTAAAGATGTTTTCTATTTAAAATATTTTATTAGAGATTATGCTAAATATTTGGGATTAGATAGTGAGAAGATTCTTGATGAATTTAATGAGTATTTGTTTGATATGACTTCGAAAATACCTGTAGATTTAATTGAGAAAGCAAAGAAAGAAAAGAAGAATGATGATGGTGTGGTATCACCTTATACTAAAGAAGATAAAAAGAAAAAAGGAATTGTTAAATTATTTATTTGTTTAGGTATTATTGTATTAATAGTTTTGGGGTATGTGATTGTTACTATTCACAAAGGTAATGATTTTAGGGATAGTAATATTACATATAGTATAAGGAGGTAATTATGAATAAGGCTAATAAGATAACAATGTCAAGGATTGTAATGTCTGTTGTTATTATTGTTTTGCTTTTGTTTCCGTTTGATCAGGTTGGTTTTGAATTTCCCACTTATTTAATTAATGGGACTATATTGGTAGATTGGAAATATTTACTTGTAGGTATTATTTTTATTATTGCTTCACTTACAGATTTCTTTGATGGATATGTTGCAAGGAAATATAATTTAGTAACTGATTTTGGTAAGATGATGGATGCAATAAGTGATAAATTACTTACTAATTCAGTGCTTATTATTCTAGCTTGTAATGGTAAAATTAGTACTGCTATTGCGGTAGTAATTGTTGTTAGAGATATAGTTGTTGATTCTATAAAGATGGTGATTGGTAATAAAGGTGCTGCTGTTGCAGCGATAGGTATTGCTAAGTGGAAGACTGCTACTTTGATGATAGGTATTGTCCTTACATTATTCTATAATTTACCATTTGAATTAATTAATCTTAGGGTATCTGATTTTTTACTTGCAGTAGCTGCTATTTTGTCAGTTATATCTGGATGTAAATATTATGTTATGGCTAAACCATATTTAAAAGATAGATAATACTTAATGTATTATTTATTTTTTATAAAACAACACGAACAAATGTTCAAAAAGGTATTGACAAGGTTGAAATTATGATGTAGAATTAAATATGTAATTAGGGAAAATATATGAAAGAGAGGAAATTATGGCAAAAAATGTAGAAAAAGATGCTGCGTTAGCACAAGTATTAGCAGATATTGAAAAGCAATTTGGTAAAGGTTCAATTATGAAATTAGGTGATCAAGAACACAAAGAAGTTGAGGTTTCTCCTAGTGGATCTATTACATTAGATATAGCTTTAGGAGTAGGTGGATATCCTAAAGGAAGAATTATAGAAATATATGGACCTGAATCTTCAGGTAAAACAACTTTTGCATTACATGCGATTGCAGAAGTACAAAAAAATGGTGGCAGAGCAGCATTTATTGATGCAGAGCATTCGTTAGATCCAACATATGCACATAATTTGGGTGTTAATACTGATGAATTGTTGTTATCACAACCTGATACTGGTGAGCAGGCGTTGGAAATATGTGATGCTTTAGTTAAAAGTGAGGCTGTTTCAATTATTGTTATTGATTCAGTGGCAGCTTTAGTACCTCAAGCTGAAATTGATGGTGAGATGGGAGATTCTCATGTTGGTCTTCAAGCTAGACTTATGAGTCAGGCTCTTAGAAAGTTATCTGGTTCAATTAATAAAACTAATACTATTGTTATATTTATAAATCAGTTAAGAGAAAAAGTTGGAATACTTTTTGGTAACCCTGAGACTACTCCTGGTGGAAAGGCACTTAAATATTATGCTTCCGTTAGGCTTGATATTAGAAGGGGTGAACAATTAAAAGTTGGCGCTGATATAATTGGTAATAAAACTAATATTAAGGTAGTTAAAAATAAAGTAGCACCTCCGTTTAAAACTGCTACTGTTGATATTATGTATGGTGAAGGTGTATCAAGGGAAGGAGAGCTTTTGGATTTAGCAGCAGAGATAGGTGTTGTAGAAAAGAGTGGTGCTTGGTATGCTTATAAAGGAGATAAAATAGGTCAAGGTAAGGAGAATGCTAAGATATTCTTACAAGAAAATAAAAAATTAGCTGATGAGATAGAAAAACAAGTAAGAGAATATTATGATATATCTAAAAGTAAGGAAACAGTTAAAGAAAAAGTAGTAAAAAAAGAAACTAAAGATAAGGAATAAACTAAATATTCCTTTTTCTTTTAGAATATGATAGAATTATAGGTGGGTCGATAGTATGAAAAAGTGTATGGTTGTATATAATCCTAATTCTGGTAAATATAATAAAAATGATACTTTACCTAAGATTAAGAAAATTTTAGAAGAATATGGTTATGAGGTAGAAATTATTGATACAAAGGGTAGAGGAGATGCTATTTCTATAGTATCAGAATGCGAACATAAGGATTTACTTATATCTATTGGTGGGGATGGTACATTTAATGAAGTTATGACGGGTAATTTTAAAAGGAAAAGAAGATTAGTACTTTGTCATTTGCCTTCAGGTACGACCAATGATATTGGAACCATGTGGGGTTATGGTAAGAATATGATTAGTAATCTTAAACTAGCTTTAAATGGTGAAATAAAGAGAATAGATGTTTGTACTATAAATGGAAAGCCTTTTGTTTATTCTGCAGGATTTGGTAAGTTTATGAATATTCCTTATGAGACTTCTAGAGAATTAAAAAAGAGACTTGGACATTTAGCTTATATAAAAGAGGGAATAAAAGATTTTTTTAGAAAAGTTAAATTATATGATATTAGTTATGAAATGGATGGAGAAAAATATAGAGGTTTATTTTCTTTTGCACTTATTACTAATGCTAATAGAGTTGCAGGTATTAATAATTTTTATAAAAATATTAAATTAAATGATAATAAATTTGAAGTACTTTTATGTAACATAACTAGACTTAAAGATATTGTTAAAACATTATATTTTTTTGCTTTATATGATGCTAGTAAAATACCTGGATTTTATTTTTATAAGACTGATAATTTGAAAATTAAATTTAATAATAATTTAAAACAGCCTTTGTGTATAGATGGTGAATCTTTAGATGATCAAAGTGGTAGTTATGATATTAAAATAGATCATGATGTTTATGTACTTATGCCATTAAAGAATATTGATAGTTTATTTGAAATAGATAAATAAATAGTATTAAAAGTGAATTAATTGGTTATAATAATATTAAGAATATTAAAGAAAGTTATTTACTTTTATTAGAAATCAATGTATACTTTTTATAGTAGGAGGAAATTGATAATGAAAGAAAATTTTAAAGAAGTTAATAAATGGTTTTTGGTAGTTTGTGGTATTGTAATATTATCTGTTATTATTATGGTTGTAATAGTTTTAGTTGGTGGAGGAGATAAAAATAAACAATTAGTATGTCAATCAGCTTTTAGTAGTATTACTATTTTTTATAATAAGGATACTATTCACGGATATACTTCAAATGGTTATACTTTTGATTTGTTATCAGAACAGAGTCGTGCTGAACAAATTGGTGTGGATAAGTATATAGAAGAATATGCTAGTGTATTTAATACAAATACTTTGGGTACTTGTACTATTGAATAATTTTAATTATATAAAGAATATTGTAAAAATGCATAATATATTGATATTATGTGTTTTTATTTTTGCTAAATTAGGTGTATACATATTATTTAATATTATGCCTTGATAAGAGAGGAAAATATTTTTTAATTCTTATATTATCTTTTTTATTTTGTTGTAACAAAAATGAAAGTAAATAGGTTTTTACTTTCATTTTAGAATTTTATTATATGATACTTTTTTTGTTCTTTTTGTTTTTATATAAAAATATTGTAATTCAAAATTGGTGGAGCTGAGGGGATTCGAACCCCTGTCCGCAAATAAAGTTATTTAACCTTCTACAAGATTATTAGGTTATTAATTTCACAGAGTAAGTAGACAACCTACAATCATAATTACCTGCTTGTTTATAGTTGTTCGTTGTGAAGTCTAAACGTAAATCGCAATATAGTCTGCTTTATAAGTCCCTGTTAGTTCTCACAGACAAAGAACTAGAGGAACCTGTTGCCGCTATAGATTAAGCGTATGCAACAGCATTTGTATAGCTGTTTCCAGTTATTTTTAATTTTTCTTCTTTACGCGAAGAACACGTCTTGCTAATTAAATACTAATATTTTCGTCGAAGCCAAAAACAGCCCCAATACATATATAATTTTATCAAACATATGTTCTTTTGTCAATTTTTTGTAATAAATTTGTTGTAATATTTTTAAAATTAATGTATAATTATTTTAGGATATTATAGGGAGCGTTAGTATGGAACATAATAGCATTAATGAGAATTATAATTATTTTGGAGTTAGACATTATAAAGTACATATAGTTAAAGAAAAGATTAAACCTTTAAAATTTTTTACTAATGTTATTTCGTATGCATTATTTATATGGTTATTATTAATCGGGGCTACTTTATTAGTTTATGTGGCAGATATTAGGATAAGGGCTATGAAGGGTGATTTTACTCCTCCTGCATATAATGCTTATGTAGTTCTTACGGGTTCGATGGTTCCTGAAATTATGCCTAAGGATGTTGTAATTACTAAAAGGAGAGATCCTAAAGATTTGAAAGAAAATGACATTATTACGTTTTTATCCTCTGATAGTAGATTATCTGGTATAATAGTTACACATAGAATTAAAGAGGTGTTTCATGATACTACTACGGGTAAATATACTTTTAGAACTAAAGGTGATGCTAATAATACTGAAGACTTTGCTTTGGCTGAAGATTACAATATAATAGGTGAAGTTATATTTAAAATACCTAAGGTTGGTTATGTTCAAGAGATACTTGCTACTAAAGGTGGACTTATTATATTCATTTTTATACCATGTTTAGGAGTATTATCTTATGATGTTGTTAAAATGATTAAGAAAATGGGTAAAAAGAAAAAAAGTGAAACTACAGTAGTAAGAAGGTGATTGTCATGACAAAGAAAACAAATAAATTTAATGTAAAAGAATTTGAAGAAAATAAGATTACTATTGAAGAATTAAGTAAACAGAGATCACCGCTTGCACTTTTCTTTATAAAAAATGGGAAGCTAATATTTGCTATATCATTTCTATTTTCTATTACTGTATTTTTAATAGCATTTTATTTTGTTATGGTAAATATGGGAGAATCATCAATTGTTATGTATGAATCAAATGGAGTTAGAGTTACTTTTGATTCGTCAGATAATAGTATATTAAATGGTACTCCTATTACAGAATCTTATGCTAATAAAGTATTTACTAGTGCTATTAATGTATCTAGTGATGTAGGTGTTGTTATTAAAACAGATGAACGTTACTTAAAAAGTGCTGGTAAAACAATAGTTTATTATTCTGATAAAAGTGCTTTAATAAAATATAATAGTGGTGATTTTTTAAGAGTATTTTCTGTTGATGGAGAGTATGGTATTACTAATAAAGGACAAGTTAATAGTAAGGCAGAAACTATATCATTAAAAGGATATACTGAAAAAAATGATGATTTAGGTATATCAATATTATATTTATCTGATGGTAGTTTAGAAGTTACTAAGGGTAATACAACATTTTTTGTTAGAAATAGTGATATAACTAATACTAAAGAAGAATTTTATACTAATTTGAGTGGAGTATCTTTACCAGTAGATAAAGTAAAAGGTAATACAATTTATTCAGATGGTACTATTAAAGAAAATAATGGAATTGTTGTAGATGGTAAAAGATATGAAAAAATTAATAAAGTA
>JAZTXT010000052.1:0-1763 GCA_045636525.1 Bacilli bacterium
ATTTTCTTTAGTAATAAGTTCGTGTAAGTTCTTAGAAAACGGTGCACTATCTTTAGTAATTAGTTCTACTTGGGCAAGTTCTTTAACTTCGAATGTATCTTTACTTATTTCTTTTAATTTATCAGTTACTTTATTATTGTAAAGATAATTTTTTGTTAGATTTAATTTAGTTAAATCTATATCTTTATAATAATTTAATAGTTTATCTTTTATTGAATTCATAATAGCACTGAAGGAACGATATTTTCTTCTTACAGTAATATCTATTGTATTATTATCATCTAAATCGTAAGTAACTTCTTCTACTTTAGGTGTTAATAATATCATTGTTTCTTTTGCTCTAGTTAGTGCTACATAGAATAGTCTTATTTTTTCTGATACTTCTTCTTCTAGGTAATGATATTTTACTAAATGTTTAATAAATGTTTCATTAATACCTTCTTTAAAGTATGGTGTTATAATACCATATTTGTTATCAAATAGGAATCTTTCTTTTAGGTCACTTATGTTAAATCCCTTATATAATCCACTATAGTAACATACATGATATTCCAATCCTTTTGACTTATGAATTGTCATTATTTTTACTGAATTTGAACTTGTTGTTTCAGATGAATATTTCATATCATAATCTGATTCTAATAGTTCATTTAAGTAATCTCTAAATGTATATACATCATATCCTAATGTACTTAGATTAGATGCAATATCGTATAGTTTAGAGATACGTGTTATTGATGCATCAATATTTCCTACTTTAATCATTTTTTCATACATGTTAGTCTTATTTATTATAGTTTCTAATAATGTAGATATTGTACTGTGATTAATCGATTCTGCTATAGGTAATAACTCTTGATAGATTATATTTTCTTTAAAGTTATTATTTTTGAAGCAATCAAATATTTCTTGATCAGATAGATTATATAAGTAACTACGAGCGATACTTATGAAGTCATATTTGAATTGTGTATCGAATTCTTTTGTACTTATTTTTACTATGAAATCTATTATATTTTTTAAGATAAATATATCATCTGAGTTATTTAGTTTATCATCTTTATAAAGTGTTAATGGAATACCTAAGTATTCAAATATTTTTTTATAAAGATCAAAGTCAGTAGTTCTATCCATAAGAATAACAAAGTCATTATATGAAATATCTTTTAATTGTTTAGCATCTTTATCAAATATTTGGTATTTAGATTTTATTTTATCTTTTATATCTTTAGCTATAGCAAATATTTCTATTTCTTCTTTTGAATATTTTTTATCTTCAGGTAATTCATATTCTAATATTTGGAAGTTATAATCATAATTAGTCATTCCTTCTTCGATGTAAGTTGTATTACCATATACCATTTGATGTGATTCATGGTACTCTGCTCCACCTATTATGTTATCCATAACTAGATTAAATACTTCATTGATATTTGCTAGAACTTCTCTTCTAGAACGGAAGTTTTTTACTAAGTCTATTTTTATACCGTTATTGCCTTCGGCATAGTTATCATATTTATTTTTGAAGATATATGGGTTGGCATTACGGAATCTATAGATACTTTGTTTAATATCACCAACCATGTATACGTTATGGTTTTCAATCATAGAAATAAATGTTTCTTGAATATCATTTGTATCTTGGTATTCATCTATCATTATTTCTTTAAATGTGTCTCTTAGTTCGTTGCGTACTGTTTCATTTTCTTTTAGTACTTTAATTGATAATAAGGCAATATCTTGAAAATCATATATTTCATTAT
>JAZTXT010000053.1:0-6953 GCA_045636525.1 Bacilli bacterium
TATGCGGAGAATCTACAAAGTAGATTCGGGTTAGGCGTTAGCCGCATTAAATAAAAAAAATATCTAAATAGATACTTTCTCTTCTATATATTCATCTAGTAATGAAGATGAAGCAAGTAATACATTATTAAATTTCTTTAATTTAGATAAATATTCTTGGTAATGAATATTTTCATTTAACGCTTTAGTTTTATCTTCGATTATTTTATCCAATTCTTTATATTTATCATCTTGATTATATTCAAGATTTGTTGCTTCTTTTTGTAAGTCTTTTATTTCTTCAATTAATGATTTTACTTCTATATTATCGTTTAATATAGAAGTAATTTCTTTATATTCTTGATACTCTTTGGAATTATTTATTGAATCAAATAATTCCTCAATACTGCTTTCGATCATTATTTTATTACTCCTTCTAGTGACCATGTTTTTACTTCTGTTATTTCTACATCTACTATTTCTCCTATGTACTTTGAATCAGCTTCAATATTTACTAATTTCATAGTATCAGTATACCCCATTAGTTTACCATTTTTATCTGATGGTCCTTCAATTAATACTGGTACTGCTTTTCCTTTATATTTCATATTGTTTTCAAGTGCATACTTATTTACTATTTCATTTAATCTTTGTAATCTTTCTTCTTTTACTTCAAATGGAATATAATCTTCCATATTACTAGCAGGAGTCCCTTCTCTTTTTGAATAAATAAATGTATATGCCAAGTCATATTTTAATTCGTTATATATTTTTAGTGTCTCTTCAAAATCTTCATCTGTTTCATTAGGAAAGCCTACTATTATATCAGTGGTTATACTTACATTTGGTATTTTCTTCTTTAATTTATTAAATAGTGTTTTATATTCTTCTATAGTATATTTTCTATTCATTTTCTTTAAGATGGCATCTGAACCAGATTGTATCG
Source organism: Bacilli bacterium (assembly GCA_045636525.1). Classification (GTDB taxonomy): domain Bacteria; phylum Bacillota_I; class Bacilli_A; order RF39; family UBA660; genus CAG-302. The sequence continues at coordinate 926 of JAZTXT010000053.1, forward strand.
GAAGATGAATATATGGCATAATGTTATCGTATTTTGCTATAACATCAATCATGTCATCTGTAAAATCCCAAGGATGTGATGTTACAAATCTTACTCTATCTATTCCTATCTTAGCAGTCTCTTCAAGAAGATCTGCCATTGTATAGTTTATTTCTAAATCTTTACCATAAGCATTAACATTCTGTCCAAGCAAAGTAATTTCCCTGTATCCCTCATTAGCAAGTTCTCTTACTTCATCAAGAATATCTTCAGGCATTCTACTTCTTTGTTTTCCTCTAGTATATGGCACTATACAATATGAACAAAATTTATCACAACCATACTGAATATTTACCCATGCTTTATACTTAGAATCTCTCTTTACCGGAAGTCCTTCAACAATATCTCCTTCTATAGAGTATACTTCAATATTTTGTTTTTTCTCATTATATACTTTTTCTAATAGAAGAGGAAGCTCATAAATATTATGTGTACCAATTACAATATCTACCCATTTATATTTGTCTTTAAGCATATTTGCAATACCTTCTTCTTGAGGCATACACCCCGTAATAATAGTAATAATATCTTTATTAGTTTCTCTCATTTTCTTTATTCTACCAAGTATTCCAATTACCTTATTATGTGCATTTTCCCTAATAGCACAAGTATTTAGTATTATTACATCTGCTTTTTCATAATCTTCAATCTTACTATACAATAACTCTTCCATAATACCAGAAATATTTTCACTATCGTGAACATTCATTTGGCATCCATATGTTAAAAGAGCATATGTTTTTTCTTTACCTATTTTTTCTATACTTTCAGGAATATTATATTTATCATAATAGACACTAACTTTATCTTTACTTCTACGTCTTGCGTCTTTAATATTTGGCAAATTCATATTACTTCACTTCTTTCTTCTATTTTTTTAAACTTCTTATTTTAGATACTATATAATTATATTCATTTTCAAATTTATCATTTTGTAATTTTCTTTCATTCATATGTTTTACAACTTCTCTTGACTCTGCTTCTAATTCATAATAATCTCTATCATTTATAATTTTATTAAATGCTTGAAAGTATGTTAAATACTGATTATATGCATCAGTAAATCTTCTAGCAGGTGATGATGAATGAGAATAATAATCGTATCCTAATCCCTCATGTCCTTTATTATCAATACTATAATAAGCATTTAAATACATTTCTTTTATTCCTGCTATTAATTTTAAATATTCAGTACTTTCCATATCTTTATTATTCATTTTAAGTAATCTATCAATTTCTTTATTTATTGCTTTATCGTTTGGTAATTTATGATTTCGGTAATTGTATATAAGACCTCTCTCGCTGAAATATCTAGGAGCTGAACTATTCACAAGTAGCATTGATTCCTGAACAATATTCGCAGATATTGACTTATCAATAAATAAACTATGATGATGAATAGCTTCATAATTAATTAAATTTTCTAGTTTTCTATATTCATCTTTGTGACTATTTTCTCTTCTAAGTTTCATAGCTAGAAAATACATATTTTCTATCATTTTACACTCTTCTATAGTAATATTTTCTTGTCTATTTACCATACCATAGCTTAGTCTCTTTCCAACATTTAAAACTCCCTTAACTATTTCAAAACTATCAGGATCAATATCAAAGTATGGATCAACAAAAAACTTATATATAATAGCATTTCTATCTTTTCCCATTATAAGTGATCCTAAATCGTGAGATATTCTTGGGTGATATAAATCAACTGTTCCATCACATAAATATAGTGTTTCATGTTTTCTAAGCGCATCATAGTATGTGCGTGACTGATATGGCACAAGTGACGGTATATCAGTTATACCAACATAAAAATTATAACTACCATCTTTATTTTGAACCATACTAAGTGCATCATCTAAACATGTTGCTTCTTCTTCATCAATAGTTATAAAGTGCTCATCTATTCTAGTCCTTCCATCTATATTTATTTTAAAACTATCTAACTCTTTTATTATCTCATCATGTATCTTAGTAGATACATCATATTTTCTTTTTAATTCTTTTATATCAACACTACTAAAACCATATAACTGTCTAGTTATTTCCATAACATGCTTTTTTTCTTTACATACATCTCTTTCTAGTAAGGGAAAATAAGTTTTAGAATTTTTAACAAATACATCCTCTTCTAATCTAAAAAATAACATTATTACTTCGTGAAAATATTCTATTTCTTTTACTTGTTCTTCATCAAGAGAAGAATAGTATTCTAAAACATTATAAAATAAATCATTCCCTTTTTCATCTTTTCTTTTTAAAATATTCTTTTCTTGTTTTAATACTAATTCTAATATTTTCAAATCTCTTTCTTTAAAGATTATTGAATGATATACATTATATAAATTTTCATTTTCAGTCTTTTCTTTTTTATCATTTAACTTTCTTATCAAATCTAATAATCTAAAGTTTATATTCCTAACTTCAATATTTTCATGAACATTTACATTAGAAAATTTATATATTGTATATTTTATACTGGAAATTATTTCTTTTGAGTATTTTGCATCTTGATGTAAAAGTAGTTCTTCTATATTATCTAGTGATATATCTATATCTTCTTTAGAACCAGATAATACGTGATTATAAAAGATATTACATATCTCTTTTAAAGTTTCTTTGTAATTTTCCTCTAATAAGTTGTTTAATTTACCTATATTACTTTCGTTTTCACTTAGTAATAGGCTTTCTATTTGTTTACTGCTCATAGTTGCACTCCCTACTTCAATATATGATGATTAATTCTTTTTATAATCTGTTAAGATACTTAGGAAGGCTTCACTAGGTATATCTACCTTACCTATTGTCTTCATCTTCTTTTTACCTTCTTTTTGTTTATCTAATAATTTTCTTTTTCTTGTTATGTCTCCTCCATAACATTTAGCTAGTACATCTTTTCTCATTGCTTTAATATCACTTCTTGCTATTACTTTGCTTCCAATTACTGCCTGCACTGGAACCTCAAACATCTGTCTCGGTATGATATTTTTTAAATTATCTACCATTTTTCTTCCTCTATTATAAGCAAAATCTTTGTGTACTATTAGTGATAGAGCATCCACTATTTCACCATTTAGTAAGACATCCATCTTCACTAAATCACTTGGTTTATATCCTATTACTTCATAGTCAAATGAAGCAAATCCCTTAGTAGATGATTTTAATCTATCAAAGAAATCGTATACTATCTCTGATAATGGTAATTCATAATGAATATTTACTCTTGTCTTATCTAAGTAATCTATTGATTTATATATTCCTCTTTTATCCTGACAAAGTTCCATTATTGGCCCTATATAATCAGTTGGTACTAAAATATTTGTAAAGATATATGGTTCTTTTATTTCCTTTATTTTTACTTTATCTGGCATCATACTTGGATTATCTATAAATATCTGACTACCATCTGTCAAGTTTATTTCATAGTTCACTGATGGTGTCGTAGCAATTATATCTATACCAAACTCTCTTTCAATTCTCTCAGATATTATTTCTAAATGTAATAATCCTAAGAATCCCATACGGAAACCAAAACCTAAGGTACTTGATGTTTCAGGTTCAAATGTTAATGATGCATCATTTAATTTTAGTTTTTCTATAGCTTCTTTTAAATTTGGATATTTATTTGATTCTATTGGATAGATACCACAATATACCATTGGTTTCATTTTTTGATAACCTGGTAATATTTCAAAAGCAGGATCATCAGAATCTGTAATAGTATCACCTACTTCTACTGCTTCAAGACTCTTAATTGAGCCAGTAATAAATCCAACTTCCCCTTCATAAAGGGCATCTACTTCTTTTTCAAATGGCGTATTATATCCCAAACTTACCACATCATATACTTTACCTGTAGTCATCATTTTTATCTTTGTATTTTTAGTTAAAGTACCAGATACTACTCTTACTAATATTACTACTCCACGGTATGAATCAAAATAACTATCAAATATTAAACATTTTAATTTATCATTAACCTTAGTAGGTGCTGGTACTCTATCTATTATAGCGTCCACAAGTTCTGGTATTCCTACACCAGTTTTAGCAGATACTTTAATTATTTCATCTTCTTTAAATCCAAAAGTATCCTCTAGTTCCTTTGTAACTTTTGGAATATCAGCACTTGGCAAATCTATCTTATTTATAACTGGTATTATCTCTAAATTATTTTCAAGAGCTAAATACACATTAGCTAGTGTTTGTGCTTCGATTCCTTGAGAAGCATCTACTACTAATATTGCTCCTTCACAGGCTGCAAGAGACCTTGATACTTCATAACTAAAATCAACATGTCCAGGAGTATCTATTAAGTTTAATATATGACCTTTATGTTCTAATCTAACAGTATTTAACTTAATTGTTATTCCTCTTTCTCTTTCAATATCCATACTATCTAATAGTTGTTCTTTCATCTGTCTTTTGTCAATTGCACCAGTATATTCTAGTATACGATCTGCAAGCGTACTTTTACCATGATCGATATGCGCTATTATGCTAAAATTTCTTATTTTTGTACTATCCATATTATCACTGCCTTCTTTATCTATTATAGCAAAAATGACAACAAAAAAAAAGAAGAATTATGACTTTTATTCATAAATCTTCTTTAATATTATAACTTGTAAATTCTTTTCATTGCTTCGACTGTTTCTTCTTCTCTTACTTTATATTCTGAGTTTTCTTGTTCTAAAGTTTCTATCATACATTTTGCTTCAAGTAACTCTCTTCTTAACTCATCTAATTCTTCTATATGTTTTTGTTTTTCATTTTTTAAATGTGCATTTTCTTCTTGTACATTTTTTGTATGTTCATCTAATGCAGCAGTAACGTCTCTATTCACTGACTTATTATACCTATTAATTAATTCAAGTACATCTTCAGATATAGTGCCAAATTCATTTTCAATTTCTTTAACGTTAATATATAGTCTTTTTTCGATACTATTAAATACTTTACTTAATAAAGGTGTTGTTGTGTTTTTTGAATTATATTGTTTTAATAGTTTTTCTATGGCATACCCATATCCAACACTTACATCGACAATGGCTTTGTATTCTTTTGCATAATCACTTATTGTTTTGATTTTTTGTGGTTTCTTTTGATCATATAAATATATTGTATTACTATATGAATTTCCTTTTTTAAAATACATGTTACTTGATACAGGCATAGTAATAACTTGTTTTTCAAGTAATTGTTTTAAAAATTCCATTTCTTCTTCATCTTTAAAGTCTATATATCTATTTGTCATTGGATAGTAATATCCACCATTTTTGACAAAACCAATAACATGAAGAATATCTCCTATTCTATATCCTATGTAATAATCTGCTTCAAGTTGTGGATAACCTGTAATATAACTATATTCTTTTGAATATTTACATACAAAATCTATATCATATAGATTAATACCACAAACATTTGTAAAACTTTCCATTTTTTCTTCTGCATAATTTGATATAAAGCTATCATATGTTAAATTTCCGTGATTAACCATATTATACAATCTATAAGAATCATTACATATCATTTTTAAAATATCATAACTGTTTTTAGGAAAAACTCCTGTACTTTTTAAATATTCAGTATTAAACCCAAGTAAATGTGCTATTGTTCCTGGTCCAAAAGATATTTTTAACTTATCTCCATTATCTAATGTCAAATTATAAATTTTATCATCAAAATTATTTTTTTCGTACCATTCTAAACATTCTGTAGCTTTTTCTATTAATTGATCATATTCATTTTTATTCGTTACCTTTTTCATAATATCCCCCCATTGGTTGACCACTATTGTAGCACAAATGTTTGCTTTTGTCAAATTTGCTATTTATATTTTATATAATTAAGTAAAATAACATAGTTATTTTTATACTATGTTATTTAATATATTACTGTATTCTGTTTCTAATAAATCTTGTATTAGTTTAATGAATGATTGATTTTCCATTAGTGAATTCGACATTATCTCTAATTCTACTTC
>JAZTXT010000054.1:0-10037 GCA_045636525.1 Bacilli bacterium
ATAAATACAGGAAAATCAAGAAAAAGTATATATTATAGTTTTTATTATAGAAATAATAATGAAAAAAATAGATATGGTATTACAATACCTAAGAAATTAGGAATCGCGGTACTTAGAAATAAAACTAAAAGAAGGGTTAAAAACATTATCGATAAGAATAAAAAGTCTATACAAAATGGTTATGACTATGTTATAATTGTTAAGAAAGGAATATTAGAATTAACATATATAGATATGGAAAAAGAGTTGTTAAGTCTAATAAAAAGTATAGGTGATAAAATTGAAAAATAGTAAAAAAAGACTAATAATACTACTAGTAGGTTTATTATTGTTAACAGGATGTACAAAAACACTAACAGATGAAAATAACAAAGCAGTAAAAAATGAAGAAACAGGTCGTGCACTTACAGCTAATGTATTATGTAGACCAACAGATGAAAAAAGTATAGAACTATACACAGAAAATGGCATAGAAATAGAAAAATTACCAAAATGTGAAAGTTTCAAACCATTTAAAGAATATGAAGGATTATGGACGACAATATTTGTTAAACCACTTGCATGGGTGATAATAAATATAGGATTGTTACTAGAAAAAATAGGTCTTGGAAAAGGCTTTGCAAATGGACTAGCTATAATAATTTCTTGTTTAGCAATTAGAGCAATATTATATCCAGTAACAAGAAAGACAGCAATGCAATCTGAAAAAATGAAAGAAATGCAGCCACAACTAGATAAATTACAAAAGAAATATAAAGACAAAACAAATGAAGAAGATCAAAGAAAACAAGCAGAAGAAATGATGGCATTATATCAAAAATATAAAATAAATCCAATGTCTAGCTGCCTATTATCATTTGTTCAAATACCTCTATTATTCGCATTCTTAGAAGCAATTAATAGAACACCAGTAATATTTGAGAATACATTCTTAGGTTTAGATATGGGAAGAACAATATCACATGGTATAATGTCTAGTGATTGGTGGATGTATGTAATATTCTTAGTATTAATATTAGCAAGTTCATATTTCTCATTTAGAAAGACATTAAAAGACCAAACAGGAATGGCAAAACAAATGCAAGGAACACTATATTTTATGCTTGCAATGATAGTAGTAGCATCATTTAGTCTGCCAGTTGCATTAGGTTTATACTGGATTGCATCATCACTATTTACAGTAGCCCAAAACCTACTTGTAGAAAGAAAGAAGGCTAAGAAGTAATGAATAAGTATTATTATGAAGGAAAAACAAAAGAATCAGCAATTGAATTAGCATTAGAAGAATTAAAAGTTACAGAAGAAGATTTAATAATAAATGATATTGAAGAAAAATCAAGTCTATTAAAAAAGTCAGTAAAAATAGAAGTTTTAAATATGAATGAAATAATAGCATTCATTAAAGAAACAATAACAGAAATTACTAAAAATATGGGTGTTGAAGCTAACCTAGAAGTAAGAAGAAGAGAAAATAATGTATCAGTTACAATATTCTCTGATAATAATTCAATACTTATTGGAAAAAATGGCAAAAATGTAGCAGCACTTCAACTATTAGTAAGACAAATGGTTAATTCAAAAATAAAAGAATCAATTGGAATAGTATTAGATGTAGGAAACTACAAAGAAAAAAGAGTTAAAAGTATAGAATATCTAGCTAAGAAATTAGCAAGAGAAGCATATAAAACAAAGACTGAAGTAACAATGGATAGTATGAATTCTTATGAAAGAAGAATAGTTCATGCTGTACTAGCAGATGATAAATATGTTTATACTGAATCAATTGGTGAAGAACCAAATAGAAAAGTAGTAATTAAACTTAAAGAAGGAAAATAATTCTTTCTTTTTTTATACATTTGTGATAAAATATCTACGGAAAGAAGGAGTATTATGAATGATACAATCGTAGCAATATCAACAACAACAGGAGTTGGAGCAATATCAATAATAAGATTAAGTGGCCCTGAGTCACTTAAAATAGTAGGGAAAGTATTTACAAAAGATATATCTTGTGTAGAATCTCATACTATACATTATGGTCATATCAAAGATAAAGAAGAAATAATAGATGAAGTTTTAGTAAGTATAATGAGGGCACCTAAGACATTTACAAGAGAAGATATAATTGAAATAAACTGTCATGGTGGGGTGGCACCAACAAACAAAGTACTAGAGGTATTACTAAAAAATGGTGCAAGATTAGCAGAACCCGGGGAATTTACAAAAAGAGCATTCCTAAATGGAAGAATAGATCTTCTTGAGGCAGAAGCCACTATGGACTTAATTTCATCTGCTACTGATAAAGCAAGAAAAATATCAATAAATACTCTAACAGGTGAAACATCAAATCTTATAAAAGAATTAAGAAGTGATTTAGTAGGAATTATAAGTAATATAGAAGTAAATATAGATTACCCAGAGTATGAAGATATCGAAGTACTAACAAATGAAAAAATAGTACCAAGTATAAAAGAATTTAAAGAGAAATTAGAATATATAATCAAAAAATCAGAGGATAGTAAAATTGTAAAAGAGGGAATAAATGTAGGTATAATTGGAAAACCTAATGTAGGCAAAAGTAGTCTCTTAAATTCACTGCTTGAAGAAGAAAAAGCAATAGTTACCGATATTCCTGGAACAACAAGAGACATTGTTGAAGGAAAAATTGTCTTAGATGGAATCATATTAAATATAATAGATACAGCAGGCATAAGAGAGACAGATGACATCGTAGAAAAAATTGGAGTAGAGCGTAGTCTAAATACAATTTACTCATCAGACCTAGTAATATTTATATTAAATAACAATGAAGAATTATCAGAGGAAGAAAAAGAACTATTAGCAAAATTAGATAATAAGAAAAAAATAATAGTAGTAAATAAAATAGACTTAGAAAATAAATTAGACAAAAACTTTTTAGAAAAATATATAGAAATATCAGTAAAAGAAGGATTAGGAATAAATAAAGTAAAAGAAGAAATAAAAAGATTATTTAATTTAGGAGAAGTAGAAAGTAGTGATATGACATATCTATCAAATGCTAGAAGCATTGCACTATTACACAAAACAGCATCTTACATTGATGATGCATTAAATGAAATAGAGTTAAGTAGTCCAATTGATATTGTAGAATTCAGTCTAAAAGATGCTTGGAATACCCTAGGAGAAATAATAGGAGAAACATACACAGACGAACTAATAGATGAATTATTTAGTAGATTTTGTCTAGGAAAGTAGGTGAAACATATGAATTATGAAATTATAGTAGTAGGAGGAGGACATGCCGGTTGTGAAGCTGCAGTCGCATCAGCTCGTAAAGGACATAAAACCCTTCTAGTAACAGGAAATATAAATAATATAGCTACAATGCCATGTAATCCATCAATTGGTGGTTCCGCAAAAGGAATAATAGTAAGAGAAATAGATGCCTTGGGTGGAGTAATGGGTGAAGTGGCAGATAAAACACTAATACAAATGAAAATGCTAAATTATGCTAAAGGCCCAGCAGTTAAGTCTCTTCGTGCTCAGGCAGATAAAATAACATATCCAAGAGAAATGTTAAAGGTACTAAGACAAGAGAAGAACTTAATGATTAAAGAAGCAATGGTTGAAGACCTAATAGTAAAAGATAATACAGTATATGGAGTAGTATTAGATACAGGAGAAAACATAACATCTAATATAGTTATATTAACAACAGGAACATATCTAAAATCAGATATATTAATAGGAAGTACTAGAACCAGAAGTGGTCCATGTGATGAAAAACCATCTATGCATCTATCAGACAATTTAAAAAAATATGGTTTTGAAATACTTAGGTTGAAAACAGGAACACCACCGCGTATTGATAGAAGTACCATAGATTTTTCAAAAACAAAAAGAGAAGATGGAGACAAAGAAAGCCATACGTTTTCACATACAATACCTGCAATTTATGATGTAAATAATCAAGAACCATGTTATTTAATATATACAACAGAAGAGACAAAACAAATAATACATGATAATCTAAATAAATCAAGTATGTATGGCGGATTAGACGATATAACAGGGGTAGGTCCAAGATATTGTCCATCAATTGAAGATAAGATGGTAAGATTTAGCGATAAAGAAAAACATCAATTATTCTTAGAACCAGAAAGTAAATATTATGATGATATATATGTTCAAGGATTTTCAACAAGTATGCCACGTGATGTACAAGAAATAATGGTTCATAGCTTGCCAGGTTTAGAAAATGCTAAAATATTAAAATATGCTTATGCTATTGAATATGATGCAATATATCCAACCCAAGTAAAACCAAGTTTAGAGACAAAGGTAGTAAATAACCTTTTTACAGCAGGTCAAATAAATGGAACAAGTGGATATGAAGAAGCAGCATGTCAAGGTTTAATGGCAGGTATCAATGCCTCTTTAAAACTAGAAGGAAAAGAACCTCTAATACTAAAAAGAAATGAAGCATATATTGGTGTTCTAATAGATGATTTAGTAACAAAAGGAACTATGGAACCGTATAGAATGCTAACATCTCGTGCAGAATTCCGTTTATTACTAAGGCATGACAACTCAGATTTAAGACTAAGGGAATATGGACATGAAGTAGGATTAGTAGTAGGGGATAAATACGATAAATTTGTTCAAAAGAAACATGACATAGAAGAATTACTTGAAAAACTAAAAGAAACAAAAATAACAGTGTTAAAAGAATCCGGAAAAACAACTACAAATGTATTTGATTACTTAAAGAATCCACTAGTAAAATTAAGTGAAATAATAAAAGAACATAATTTAGATTTACATTATAGTAATGAAGTAATTGAAGAAGTAGAAATACAAGTAAAGTACGAAGGTTACATTAGAAAAGTACTTCGCGAAGCAGAAAAAATGTTAAAAAATGAAGAGAAACAAATACCAGAAGATTTAGATTATGACAAAGTACCAAATTTAGCTAGTGAAGCAAGACAAAAATTAAAGAAAATAAAACCACTAACCGTGGCACAAGCGGTTAGAATAAGTGGAGTAAATCCATCAGATATATCAATACTATTAGTATATTTAAGGAAGCATTATAATGAATAGAGAAGAATTTATATTAGAATTAAAAAAAATAAATATAGAACTAAATGATAAAATCTTACTAAATTTAGAAACATATTATAATATTTTAAAAGAAGAAAATGAAAAGTATAATCTAACAAGAATTATAGAAAGAGAAGATGTATATTTAAAACACTTTTATGACTGTTTGACTATTACTAAAATAATAGATATAAATAATGAATGTATTTGTGACCTGGGATCAGGAGCAGGTTTCCCGGGATTAGTACTAGCTATATGTTTTCCAAATTCAAAACTAACATTGATAGAATCAAACGGTAAAAAGTGTAACTTTCTAAATATTGTCAAACAAAGATTGCTATTAGAAAATGTAAATATAATAAATGCTAGAGTAGAGGAATATGCAAAAGAAAATAGAGAAACATTTGATATAGTAACAGCAAGAGCGGTAGCTCCAATAAAGCATTTATTAGAATATGGAATACCCCTAGTAAAGATAGAAGGATACTTCGTAGCAATGAAAGCAAATGTAGAAGAAGAAACAAAAAATATTAATAATTACTATAACAAACTCAATATTAGTCTTGAAGAAAAAATAGAATTCAATTTGCCAAAAGAAAATAGTCTAAGAACACTGCTAAAATATCAAAAAAAAGAAATAACAAACTTAAAATATCCAAGAAGATATTCAGAAATAATAAAAAAAGACATTTAAGAAGTAAAAAGATTACTTCTTTTTTTTGAATAACATTATTTTTTTATCAACAGGTTATGTGGACAGAAAAAAATATCAACATCTACTTTGGATATAAAGTAATAATAGAGTTAATAATGTACAAGAAAAATTGACAAAATATCTTGTAAAAACATAAAAAATATAGTATTATTATATTAAAGTAGGAAGAAAGAAACAAAAAGAGGGTGTAATAATGAAAATGAATAAAGAAGTAGTTATGGTTAGAGTATCAGATATAATACCAAATAGATTCCAACCAAGATTAACTTTTGATGAAGATGCACTAAATGAACTTGCTAATTCAATAAAAGAACACGGAATTATCCAACCGTTAATATTAAGAGATTTAGGAAGCAAATACGAAATAATAGCGGGTGAAAGAAGATACAAAGCTTCACAAATTGCAGGGCTTACTGAAGTTCCTGCTATTGTAGGTTCTATGGATGATCAAACAAGTGCTGAATTAGCCCTAATAGAAAATATACAAAGAAAAGATTTAACCGCTATTGAAGAAGCAAAATCTTATAAAATAATACTAGATATGGGTCGTTTTACGCAAGAAGAACTAGCCAAAAGAATGGGGAAGAGTCAGTCAACAATAGCCAACAAAATGAGATTACTATCACTGACAAACGAGGTACAAGTTGCTCTTATGAACAATCTAATATCTGAAAGACATGCAAGATGTTTACTTCAAATCAAAGATGAGGATAAACAAAAAGAGGTACTAAATAAAATAATAACAGAAAGAATGAATGTCAGAGATACAGATGATTACATAAAAAATATGTTAGGCATTAGTAAAGTGGATCTTCCAGGTTTAGAAAAAGAAGTAATACCTAGTATGACAAATGAATATGAAATACCAAAAGTAGAGCTATTTGATATTAGAAGACCAGAAAACGAAGTTGCAGTAGAATTACCCAAAATAGAAATACCAAATGTAACAGAAAGTATTCCTGTTGAAATGACAAAACATGAGGAAACTATGCCATCAGTAGTTGACGAACCAAAAGATCATAATCCAAACGTTTACACACAATCTCATAATACTGATTTTATTAATATTTCAAGTCTAAATAGTGATGAAACAGTATCAAGCCCTGTTAAATCGGCATTAAGTAGTCTAAATGTTATTAGTACAGACTCAGAAGTGTTCGGTGGAAGTGATATATCAGTAGAAGAAAAGGATGTGCAAGATATGCCAAACATAGAAGAGCCTGCAAATAATAATCAAAATAATGATTTATTTAAAATTAAACTTGCAACAGCAATTAGATTAGCAAAAGATTCAGCAGAAGAAATAAAAAAAGCAGGATACAATGTAGTACTTGAAGAACTAGATGGAACAAATGATTATCAAATAATAATAAAAGTAAAAAAATAAAGAATAAAAAAATAAAATATCACTGATAATTAAAAAGAAAGGGTGATATTTTTTATGAAGAAAATAATCATAATATTAGCACTAATAACAGTATTTTTAATATATAAAGAAACAAAAGCAGATACCATAATAATACCAGAAACAGCAATTAGATTAAGAGTTATACCAAATAGTAATTCTGCGCTTGATCAAAACATGAAAAAAAAAGTAAAAGAATACTTAGAAAATAACACATATAAATTATTAAGAGAAGAAACAGATATTAATAAAGCAAGAGATCTAATACAAGAAAATATTCCATTACTTGAACAAAATATAACTAAAATATTTGATGAGAATAACTATAAAATGACCTATGATATAAAGTATGGATATAACTATTTTCCAGAAAAAGAATATCGTGGAATAAAATATGATGAAGGATATTATGAATCAATAGTTATAAGCATAGGTAAAGCAGAGGGAGACAACTGGTGGTGCGTTTTGTTTCCTAATCTATGCTTAATAGATACAGAAAATAAAGACGATGTAGAATATAAATCATGGGTATTAGAAACAATAAATAAAATATTTTAATAAAGAAAGCATATGCTTAAATAGGTGATACGAGTGAATATAGTAACAATTATATTAATCGCAATAAGCCTATCTATGGATGCTTTTTCTTTATCTCTAATATATGGCACAGAAGGGATAAAAAACAAAGGAAAAATACTATTGTCAGTAATTGTAGGTATTTATCATTTTGTAATGCCATTAATAGGTTTAACATTGGGTTCAGTTATAACAAGCAAAATAATAATAAACACTAATATTTTGGTGGGATTAATATTGTCATTAATATCAATAGAAATGATAATATCTAGTTTCAAAAACAAAGAAGAAAAATTTTTATTGAGTATTCCTGGATATTTATTATTTGGTCTATCAGTCAGCATAGATAGTTTAACGACAGGAATAGGGCTTCCAGCTATTACAAATAATTATATAATAACAGCATTAATATTTTCAGTAACAAGTTTCATATTTACTTTTTTAGGGCTTAATTTAGGAAATATATTAAATCAAAAGTATGGCAAAATGTCCACATTAATTGGAGGTACAATACTTCTAATACTAGGTATAATATATATATTTAAATAAAATAACTGTAAAATGAATTGTCAACAACATTAAATATTGTTGACTTAATTTATTCCAACAAGTAAAATAAAATTGGATAGAAGTCTTGATTTGAAAGGAGTATTTATGGCAAAGATAAGAATAGAAGGAGCACATAAATTAACAGGTGAAATAGAAGTAAGTGGTGCCAAAAACAGCGCTGTCGCATTAATACCTGCAGCATTACTCTGTGATGAAGAAGTAAAGATAAGCAATGTTCCAAATATTTCAGATATTGATTCGCTAGAAGAAATATTAACCTATCTAAATGCAAAAGTAGATAGAAAAGAAGGCATATTAACAATTGATTCATCAAATATAATAAATAAAGAAATACCAGAAGAAATGTCAACAAAACTAAGGGCATCATATTATTTTATGTCATCTCTACTAGGAAAATATAAACATGTAGAAATGTATTTTCCTGGTGGATGTTCAATAGGGGAAAGACCTATAGATCAAACGTTGAAAGGCTATCGTGCGCTAGGAGCAACAGTCATCGAAGAAAACAACAAATACATAATAGATGCTAAAGAATTAAGCGGTGCAAATGTATATCTTGACATGCCAAGTGTTGGTGCAACAATCAATACTATGTTAGCAGCAGTAAAAGCCAAGGGTAAAACAGTGATAGAAAACGTTGCCAAAGAACCTGAAATAGTAAACGTAGCTACATTCTTAAATAACATGGGAGCAAAAATAAAAGGAGCAGGAACAAATGTAATAACAATTACTGGTGTAGATTATCTTCATAAATCATTTCATGAAGTAATACCAGATCGTATTGAAGCAGGAACATTTGTAATAATTGGAGCTCTATTAGGAGAAAATTTAACAATTAAGAATTTAATTCCATCACACATTGAGGCCTTGACATCAAAGTTAGTGGAAGCAGGAGCAAAACTAGATATCAAAGAAGATTCTATAATAGTAACAAGAGGAGAAAATTATCGTGCAGTAAACATAAAAACACTTCCATATCCCGGGTTCCCAACAGACCTTCAGCAACCAATCATCCCATTTTTAACACAATGTCGTGGAACCAGTACAGTAGAAGAAACCATATATGAAAATAGATTCCAAAACATTTATGATACCAATCGTATGGGAGCTAATATAATTGTAAATAATAACAGATTAGCCAAGGTAAAAGGACAAACGCCACTACATGGCAAAGACGTAACCGCTACAGACCTAAGAGGTGGAGCATCAATGTTAATATGTGCCCTAGTAGCAAACGGAACAACAACGATAGATAATATAAAATATATATTAAGAGGTTATGACGATATATGTGGTAAATTATCTAAAGTAGGTGCTAAAATAGAATTAATATAAATATACTTTACTAGGAGGATTATGAAGAAAGTATTTTTAATATTAATTCTTTTTCTTTCTTGCTACGTTATATATAATAAAACTGTAAATGACAAACTATACTATCTAACAATAGGAGATTCCCTTTCTAAAGGAATAAATGAATATGGTGTTGTTTCATATGGATATAATGAATATATAAAGGATTACTTAGAAACAAATAATAGATTAGAAGGATTTAATAAAACATATACAGATAACGATTATAGAATAATCGATATCATAAAAGCATTAGAATATAATGAATTAAAAGATAATTACTCATTAAATAGACTAATAAAAAAGGCAGATATAATAACAATATCACTTGGT
>JAZTXT010000055.1:0-9566 GCA_045636525.1 Bacilli bacterium
TTTACTTCCTATTATTCCGCTAGATGGTTTTAAAATATTGAATTTGATTTTATCTAAATTTTTTAATTTTAATTTATCTAATAATCTTAGTGTCTTTGTATCACTTTGTACTATAATTGTTTTTTTGTATGGTGATTTTTATGAAAAGAATTATAGTATAGTATTGGTAATTGGGATACTTATGAAAAATATATATAAATTTTATAATGATATTTCTTACATTTATAATCGTTTTTTATTAGAAAGGTATCTTTATAATATGAACTATAAGAGTAAAAAAATTGTTGATAATGAGTATAAAATGTATAAGAATAAGATTCATTTATTTATTAAAAATGGTAAAATTATTACGGAGAGAGATGTTCTTACTAATTTTTTTAAGAAAAAGTATTAAATTATTTGACTTAATTTGTAAAATATGCTATTATTGTATTGTTTTGAAGACCTCGAGTTGATTATGCTCAACCACATTGAAAAGGTATAAGTTCATTTGTGACACCTTAAGAGTGAGTCTTAAAAATATATGTAAGGAGGTAATAAGATGAAAGCAATTATTGAAACTGGTGGAAAACAATATTATGTTTCTGAAGGTTCTGTTATCTATGTTGAGAAACTAGAAGGATCAGAAGGGGATAAAGTTGTTTTTGATAAGGTTCTTATGGCTGATGGTGTAGTAGGTAATCCTTATGTTGGTAATAAAGTTGAAGGTGTTATCTTAAAACAAGGTAAACAAAAGAAACTTTCTATATTTAGATATAAACCAAATAAGAAATCTACTAGAGTTAAAAAAGGACATAGACAACCATATACTAAAGTAGAGATTAAAAAGATCAAATAAGGTGGTTTTATGATTAAAATAAAACTATTTAAAAAAGGTAATGATTTAGAAAGGATCGTTATCAAAGGACATGCCATGTATGATGATTTTGGTAAGGATATTGTTTGTGCTGCTGTTAGTAGTACGGTGATTACTTCAGTTAATGCTTGTTTATCAATAGATGAGAATAGTCTTAGCTATGATGACAATGAAGGTTTGGAAATTGAAATAATGAAAAATGATATAGTAATCAAAAAAATTATTGAAAGTATGATTTCTAATTTGAAAGAACTAGAAACGGCGTATCCTAAAAATGTACAAATCAAGGAGGAAAATAATGAATAAATTAATGTTATTTAATATACAATTATTTGCCCATAAAAAAGGTCAATCATCTACTAGTAATGGAAGAGATTCTGCTGGTAGAAGATTAGGAGCTAAAGCTTCTGATGGTGAATTTGTTACAGCGGGTTCTATTATTTATCGTCAAAGAGGAACTAAAATTCATCCTGGAACTAATGTAGGTAGAGGTAAAGATGATACTTTATATGCTACTATTTCTGGATATGTTAAATACTCAAGACTTGGTAAAGATAGAAAACAAGTAAGCGTATATGAAACTAAATAAATAAATTTTAAAAAAAATATTGACAACAATATAAATTATTGGTATAATTTATATTGTCTCGTGGGGAATTAGCTCAGTTGGCTAGAGCATCTGCCTTGCACGCAGAGGGTCAAGGGTTCGAGTCCCTCATTCTCCACCATTTTTTTTCGGGAAGTGGCTCAACTTGGCAGAGCACGTGGTTTGGGACCATGGGGTTGCAGGTTCAAATCCTGTCTTCCCGACCATTATTGAAATTAAGTCTTCATATGAAGGCTTTTTTTGTTATTTGTATTTGCGACTCCATGATCCTTTTTAGGATTTATGTTAATATTTAATATTCGCCACTTTCCTTGACCTCTGCGTGCAAGGTAGTTAATTCTAGGAGCCAATTGAGTTAATTTTACCAATTATTTAGTTTCAGGTTAATATAAATAAAAAGAAATACAAATATTTAAGTATTTCTGTTTTTATCATTTTTATTAATAGGGTTATATAATTTAGGTAAGTTATGCTCTTCTATTGCGAAACCGCATCCATGATCATAGGTTTTTCCATAGTATTTTTCATCTAAATGAATATCTATTTTTATTGTGAGTTTTATAGTGCCGTCTTCAATTAAATTTATAAAGGTGTCAAAGTTTTTTAAGTTGTAGATATCCATTTTATAGTATTTAAAGTAATTCCAATTTTCTATTTTATTTGTTCATGCATTAACTATAGCAAGGTACTGTAATTTATTTGTTAACTTTTCTTTTAAATAATCGAGAGACCAATATACTTTTCTTTCGATTAAGTCTTCGTATCTATTTAATACAGTTAAATACACTTTTCTTTCGGTTCTAGAAACATCTATTTTGTATTGATATTTAATACCTGCGAAGTTTAGTTTATCGCCAAAGGCTTCAATATACAATACTTTGTAATTACGGTCTTTTTTACAAGGGTAACCGTATGTTTCTTTAAGTCTTTCTATTTCAAATGAATTTTCTCCATCTGGTACTGCAGTAAATAGTGTAATATAGCTTTTACTATAAGCTCTTCTTGTTTTAATTTCTATTCCATAGTAATCTGGAATAGAAAATGTGTTTTCTGGTAGATTTAATTCATTTTCAAATGTTCTTCCAATAGCGGAAAAATTATTACAAATTCCCTTTATATATCCTTTTTGTTTAATTCTTTCAAATTCTTTTTGTAATTTTGTGATGTTTTTTTGCATTTTTGCTCCTTTCGTTATGTCTGCAAAAGTATACTATAATTTGTTTCACTTGTCATTATAATTTAATAAATTTTTTATTTTTTGCATTATTTTTTTTATTTTTTTTATACTAATACTGGTGATATTATGAAAAATAGAGTGATATGGAAGGAAAAGGTAGAAAATAATCTATTACCTGGTTTAAAAAAAGATATTAAGTGTGATATTCTTATAATTGGCGGTGGTATAGCAGGTCTTTCTACTGCTTATTTTTTTAAAGACTGTGGTAAAAGTGTTGTTGTAATCGACAAGGACAAGTGTGCGGAGGGGGCAAGTTCTAGGAATACTGGTAAACTAACTTTTATGCAAGAGTTAATATATCACAAAATATCAAAAAATTATTCAGAAAAGATTGCTAGTTTATATTTAGAAAGTCAAATGGAAGCAATTTCTTTAGTAAATAAAATTATAAAAGAAAATAATATTGAGTGCAATTTGTATGAACAGGATTCTTATGTATTTGTTATTATGGATAGTGATCAAAATAAGATTGATAAAGAAATTTGTTTTTATAAAAATAATAATATAGAGTGTGAAAAGGTTGAAAAAATGCCTATTGTTTTTCCTATTGTATCAGGAATAAAAATAAAAAATAGTAGTTATAGTTTTAACCCATATAAATATTTATTAAGTATAAAAAAAATATTAAAAGATAAAATTCAAATATATGAAAATACTAGGGCTATTAAAGTTAAAAGAGAAGATGATTATTATCTAGTTAAAACAGAGTGTAATAATATCAAGAGTGAGTATGTAGTGGTGGCTACACAATATCCGTTCTTTATAGTTCCATATTTTATTCCGTTTAAGACTACAGTTGAAAAATCTTTTATAGTTAGTGGTAAAAGTGAGATAAGAGATTTTCAGGCTATTAATGATGGAAAACCTACTCTTTCGTTTAATTATTATAAGGAAGATAATGGTTATTTGCTATATTCAAGAAGGAGTCATAGTATAACAACTAATTTAGATACTAGAGATGATAGGGAAGAGTTAGTTGGAGAGTATAAGAAATATTTTGGTAAGAATCCTGAATATTATTTTCAAAATCATGATCTTATGTCCTATGATTATATGCCTTTTATTGGAAAGATTGATAATAACAAAATGTTTGTGTTAACTGCTTTTAATAAATGGGGAAATACTAACGGTGTTATTGGTGGTAAGGTGGTTAGTGATTTAATATTAGGTAATGAAAATAAGTATGTAGAAATCTTTAATCCTAAAAGAGGTTTGTCGCTTTTAAAAATTAAAAATTTGATAGTTTACAATACTATGGTTATGTCTAGATATGTTTTGAATAAGATTGTTAGTGGTAAAATCTTTTATGATGAAAGGGTAAGAATAGAATATATAGATGGTAAAAAATGTGGTATATATGTCGATGATAAGGGGGAACATATTGTATCTAATATTTGTCCACATATGAAATGTAATCTTGTTTTTAATTATGTTGATAAGACTTGGGATTGTCCATGCCATGCATCTAGGTTTGATATAGATGGTAATATAATATATGGACCTTCAGTTTATGATATAAAAATAAATAAAGATTGTTAAATCATCTTTATTTTTTTTATGTAATGTGTTAATATATTAATTCAAGGATGTGAAGAATATGGATTTACCTTTTAAATATATGGTTTTGTGTATGATAAGAACTCTTAAAGAAAGAAACATGCCTTTAGTTATTGAAAAGGCTAATTTAATTGATTATATAAACAAATTTATGCAAAAAGCTTATTTTACTATGGAGGAAAAGAAGCAAATTATTGATGATTTCGATTTTGATTATGAATTGGATTCATTAGTTAGTAAATATTTTCAATATTTTGATAGTGAAGGAAAATGGATTAGGTTTGATAGCGATTTAATTTCTGAATTAGGTGATTTAATATTAGAAGAAATGGAAGAGGTAGATGATTTGCTTATTAACGATATAGATATGGTAATTGAAGGTGATGTTGAATTTTTAGATATTCTTGGTGTTAAAGTAAAAAAAGAACTTTATAATTATTTGGCGGAAATAGAAAGGGAAATAGAGCATTGTTATAATGAATTATGTGGGTTAGATAGTTATGTTGGTTTAGCAGAGGTAGATACTAATCCGCTTATAGATAAAATTAAGAAACTTAAAATTAAGAAGACTGTGATGTTACTTAACACTAGTAATTTACTTACTAATATTGAGCATCGTGATTTAATGCATTATGCATGTAATATTGCTGATAAAGTTAATGAGTTTGAAGTTGTTGATCTTTTGCTTGATGATTATGATTTTAGTGAAATCGAGATCACAGATGATGTTTTTTTAAGAAGTATATTTGTTGGTGGTGAGTCCTATATTTCTAATCTTAGTGAAAGTATAATTTTAAATCATTTAGGAATTAGAAATAATAAAAAATACAGTGTTATTAAGTATTATTTAACTTTTTTGGAATTACTTGAAAAAGAGATAAATAGTTCTAATGAACTTCTTTATATTGAACTAACTGAAATAAAATATAAACTTATGAATACGATTGATAGTGTGTATGGGACTACTTTATTTGTTGGTAATTATTCGCTATATGATAAAGATTTTATGGAAGATTATGGTTTTATTTTAAATACAGTTTGTTATTTTATAGAAGAATTATTGATGTATGATGATGAAAGTTATAGAAATAAAGAGTCTGATACTGATAATATAATTATATATCTTAATAATATACTTAAGAAATTACTTGTTGAAACTTATTATAAACTTACTGGTGATAACAAAATTATTGATATGATTAAGGAAAATAAGTTATATGGTGTAAATGCTATTAGTACAAGTTTTTTAAGGGAAATAGTAGAAAAACCAAAAACTAAAATTAAGGAAGTATAGAAATGTACTTTCTTTTTTTACATAAAAATATGTCAAATAAAGAAAAAGCTGTTTACAAGGAAAATATTTTGTAGTAGAATATAATCATAGAGTGGCACAAAGTGGAGGAAAGTGGGGGATAATATGTTAATTGGAGAATATCATCATAATCTTGATGAAAAAGGAAGATTAATTATACCTTCTAAATTTAGAGAAGATATAGGAGAAAAGTTCGTAGTTACTAGAGGATTAGATGGATGTCTATTTGTTTATGCTATGGATAATTGGAATAAAATTGTCTCTAAACTTAGTGCTCTTCCATTTACTAAAAAAGATGCCAGAACTTTTAATAGATTTTTTATGTCTGGTGCTACTGTATGTGAATTTGATAAACAAGGTAGAATTAACTTGCCATCTTCGCTTATTTCTTACGCTAACTTAGAAAAAGAATGTACAATAATTGGGGTAAACGATCGCCTAGAAATATGGGCTACAGAGAAATTTGATAGTCTAATCGAAGATAATCTTGAAGTTATTTCTGATGTTTCAGAAAACTTATTTGAGGAGTTTGATACTCATGCATAAGACAGTTTTGCTTAATGAAGCAATAGATAATCTTAATTTAAAAGAAAATGGTATTTATGTTGATTGTACTTTGGGATTTGGGGGACATAGTGGTTTAATTTTAAAGAGAGTAAAAAGGGGCTTTCTTTTCGCCTTTGATCAAGACGATATGGCAATTGGTTTTAGTAAAGATAAATTATCTGCAATTGGTGATAATTTTGAGATTATTAAGTCTAATTTTGCTAATTTAAAGGAAGAATTAAATAAAAGAGATATTAAAGAAGTTGATGGAATTGTTTTTGATTTAGGAGTATCTTCTCCACAACTTGATATAGCAGACAGAGGGTTTAGTTATCATAATGATGCTAAACTTGATATGAGGATGGATACTAGTAAGGATTTTTCTGCATATAATGTTGTTAATGAATATTCTTATGAAGAACTTTATAGAATAATTAGAGATTACGGTGAAGAAAAATATGCTAGTAGTATAGCTAAAAATATAGTAAAAAGAAGGGAAGAGAAAAAAATAGAAACTACTTTGGAACTTGTAGAAATAATAAGAAGTAGTATGCCTGTTAAAGCTACAATGGGTTCTCATCCTGCAAGGAAGACATTTCAAGCTATAAGAATTGAAGTTAATAATGAACTTGGGGTTTTAAAGATAGCTTTGGAATCTGCGTTAAATATGCTTAAAGTAGGTGGAAGAGTATCTGTTATTACTTTTCATTCACTAGAAGATAGAATAGTTAAAGAAATATTTAAAAAATATTCTGAAGTGGATAGTAATTTATCTAAGTTACCTTTTATACCAGAAGAGTACTTGCCTAGATATAAATTAATAGCGAATATTACTCCTAGTAAAGAAGAATTAGAAGAAAATAATAGAGCTAGGTCTTCTAGACTTAGAGTTATTGAAAAAATAAAGGACTGATGTTAATGAAAAAGAATAATAAAAAGAAAAAGATGTTTACCAAATTAGAAAGATTTTTATATAAGAGTAGTTTTGTTATAATGTTCTTTCTGTTAGTGGGTATAGTTTTTACTAGTGCATCAGTTTCTAAATTAAATATAGAATTACAAGAAATGAGTATGGAAGTTGAAGCTCAAGAGGATACTAATCAAAGTCTTGCTATGAAGATAAATGAAATGGCTTCTTTGGAGAATATACAAATAATTAGCAAAAATCTTGGGCTATCTTATAATAATGATAATATTAAGACTATAGAGTAAGGTGATTATGATGAAAAAGGTACAGGAAAATAATGAGAGATTTAAGGTAAGTAAATCTGTGATTATTGTTACCTTTTTTTTGTTTTTAATATTAATTGGAAGGCTTTGTTACTTGTGTTTAGTTGACTTTAATGTTGGTGATACTTCTATTGTGTCATTTATTAAGTCTAGAAATACTAAAGAAGAGATTATTATGCCTAAGAGGGGTACTATATATGATGTTAATGGTAATATACTTGCAAATGATGTTATTAGTTATACTCTTATTGCCTACTTATCGGATACAAGGGTAGATGCTAATGGTAATAAAAACTATGTTGAGGATATTGATGATACTAGTTTAAAATTAGCGGAGATACTTGGTGCTGACTCTTCTCAAATTAAAGAAATATTGGAACGTGGAAAAGAAAATAATAAATATCAAGTCGAGTTTGGTAGTATGGGTAAGGGTTTAACGGAACTAATGAAGGAAGACATTGATGAACTTAATCTTCAAGGCATTGATTTTATTAAGAATGTAAAAAGATACTATCCTAATGGTGATTTTGCTTCCTATATGCTTGGATATACTGTTATCAAAGAAGATGAAGGTGGTAATAGTTGGATTACTGGTGAAATGGGAATAGAGGAATATTTTAATGAACAACTTAGTGGTAGTACTGGTTATGTTACTTATGAAAAAGATAAATATGGTTATAAAATAGCTAATGGTAGAGAATATATCGAACCTGCTGATGATGGTAATGATGTATATTTGACTATTGATGATAATATAGAATTATTTATAGAAAATGCTGTTAAAGAAGCCCAAACGGAATCTCAGGCAGAATGGGTTCTTATGGCTGTTATGGATGCAAAAACAGGCGCAATACTTGGTTATTCTAGTACTCCATCTTTTGACCCTAATATTAGGAATATGACTTCATATATTGATCCTTTAACAACGCTTACTTATGAACCTGGTTCAACGATGAAAATATTTAGTTATATGTGTGCAATTGATTCTGGAAATTATGATGGTTCTGTTACTTATGCATCTGGTTCTAAAACGTATGCATCCGAAATTGATGATAGTACAGTTACAATATCCGATTGGAATAAAAAAGGATGGGGTAATATTACTTATGATCAGGGGTTTGCTTTATCTTCTAATATAGCGGTTGCTAATATTGTAGAAAGTGTAATTACTAAGGAACGATTAAGAATTTGTTATGAAGATTATGGTTTTGGTAGTGTTACTGGATTTACTTTAAATAGGGAAGAAAAGGGTAGTATTGATTATAAATATCAAATTGAAGCTGCTACTGCAGGTTATGGTCAAGGTATTACTACTACTGCTATTCAGCATTTGCAGGCTTTATCTATTATTGCTAATAATGGTGAAATGATTAAGCCATATATTATAGATAAAATTGTCGATACTGATACAGGAAAAACAATATTTACTGGAAAAAGGGAGTCTCTTGGAAATGTGGTTGATTCTGAAACTACTTCAAAAATGAAAGAACTTATGGCCAGCGTTATTAATGGTGATAATACTAATTCAACTGGATATGCTTATTATATGGATGGTTATAATTTGATTGGTAAAACTGGTACGGCTCAAATATTTGATTATAGTTCGGGTAGATATATGAGTGGTTCGTCTGACTATATTTATTCTTTTTCTGGTATGTTTCCTGAAGAAGATCCAGAAATTATTATATATGCTGCGATAAAAAGACCTAAAGATACTGTTAATTATGTTGCTCCTATGGTTAAAGACGTTGAAAAAAATATTACTAAGTATTTGAATATTCAGGATAGCAGTAAAGATAAGGATGAGTATATAGTAGGGTCTTTCTACAATAAGAATGTTAATAGTGTTAAAGAAGAATTAGAAAATAATAATATTAGAGTACTAGTTATTGGTAATGGTGAAAAGATAGTAGAGCAGTATCCTAATATTGATAGTGTTATATATGAAGATGATTTGGTTATACTTAAAACGAATAGTTTTGATAATATGATGATCGATTTAATTGGTTATTCTAGGAAAGAAGTTATTAATATTCTTAATTTACTAGCTATTTCTTATGAAATAGAAGGTAGTGGTTATGTTTACGAGCAGAGTATTTTGTGTGGAGAAGATATTACTGATAAAATAATTATTAAATTAAAGGACAGATATTAGAGGTGAATTATAGATATGGATGATGAAACTAATAAGATATCTAAAATATTATATACAATGTTAATT
>JAZTXT010000056.1:0-4968 GCA_045636525.1 Bacilli bacterium
AAATAGACTTATTGAACTAAATGATCCGACAGTAACGGTATTAGTGCCAAGTAAGAATATTAATTATGATCATATAGATAGGAAAATAAAGACTAGAGTATCAGATAACATATATAGAGGAATAAAAATACTATATAGAAACAAAGTATATGATTTTAGTCTAAACGAAGGGAATGTGTGATATGGAAGCTTTAAATAAAGTAGATAAAAAGGTAGAAGAAATAAAAAACAATGATAATATTTTTTCAGTAGGTAAAGTAATAAAAGTAAACCCTTATACAGTAATAGTATCTGGTCTTAATGATATTACTTACTATGAAGAAGTAAATATAGCAGATAAAGCTAAAGGCTTTGTATTTGCAGTAGGTAAAAATAACATCACCATATCATTAGTAGAAGTAAATGCTAAAATAAATCCCGGTGATGAAGTATATTCATTAAAAAAACAATTTAAATGTTTATTTAGTATGGACTCTATGGGTAAAGTTATTGATATCTTTGGAAATGATTTAATAGCAGGAAAAAGATTTGATAATTTAGTAGAAATTCCTATCGAAAACGATCCTATTCCAATAATGGATAGAGGTCTAGTAGAAAGAGAATTCTTAACAGGGATAACAGGTATAGATATGTTATATCCAATAGGAAGAGGACAAAGACAATTAATAATAGGAGACAAAAAGACTGGTAAAACACAAATTACACTAGATGCTATTGTAAACCAAAAAGATAAAAATATGGTATGTTTATATGTAGCATTAGGTAAGACAAAGAAAGAAGTAAAAGATATCTACTATGAACTAACAAAAAGAGGTGCAGCTTCTTATACAATAATAATAGCTTCATTTAATGATGAACTACCAAATAGAACATATCTAACACCATATGTAGCACTTTCAATAGCGGAGTCTATGATGTTAGATTCATACGATGTATTAGTAGTAATAGATGACTTAAAGAAACATGCTGATGTATATAGACAAATATCACTAGCAAGTAAAAAGACACCAGGAAGAGACGCATATCCATCAGATATCTTCTATGCACATTCAAAATTACTAGAAAAAGGATGTCAACATAAAGATGGTGGATCAATTACTATACTTCCAATAGTAGAAACCAAATCATCTGATATTACAGACTATATCTCAACAAATATAATTTCAATATGTGATGGACAAATAGTATTATCAAGTAAAAGTTTTGCAAAAGGTGAAAAGCCTGCTCTTAACTATGGACTTTCAGTATCACGTCTAGGTGGTGCTGTACAAGCTGCTGATATGAAAAAAGTAGGAAGTAAAGTAAGAAGAGAACTACTTGAATACTTAGAAGTAAGAGATATATATGAACTTGCTAATATAGATGAAATGGGAGAAGATCTTCAAAGAAGAATGAGAGATGGAAAAGTAATACTTGAAAAATTAAAACAATATAAGTATGCTCCTAAGAGTAAAGAAGAAATGATTGAATTATATAAATTCCTAGAAGTAGGTGAAGAAAATGCAAATAGGTAAGATAATAACAATTGGTGATATTTCAGCAGAAATAATACTATCAAATAATGATATAAATATAGGAGATATCCTAACAGTAGAAGGAAACGATAAATATGTATTCGAAGTAGTAGAAATTAATAATGTTTCTGCTACCTTACTTAGTTTATATAGTACTAGAGGACTACAAAAAGGTAGTGTTGTAGTAAAAAAATCAGATGGTATCGAAGTAGAGTACTCTGATAAAATATTAGGAAGAGTATTTGATTCATATGGTAATGTAATAGATGGACAGCCATTTGAAAGTGAAAGAACTATAAAAGTTGGAACAACTCCTACTGTATCAGTAAATGAAGTTAAGGTAGAAAGTGAACCGCTTTGGACAGGAATCAAAGTAATAGACTTCTTTGCACCAATGCAAAAAGGTTTCAAAATGGGATTACTTGGTGGTGCTGGAGTAGGTAAAACAGTATTAATAAAAGAATTAATTCATAATATTTATGCTAGTTCAAATTCAAATGCTGTATTTGTTGGAGCAGGAGAGCGTAGCCGTGAAGGTAAAGAATTACATGAAGATATGAAAGCATCTAACTTACTTGATAAAATGACCATGGTATATGGACAAATGGGTGATAACCCAGTATCAAGAAGTAAATCAGTTGGTACAGGTCTTACAATGGCTGAATATCTAAGAGATGAAAAAGGACAAGACGTTCTAATATTCATAGATAATATATATAGATTTATTCAAGCAAGAGCTGAAATATCAACAGATTTAAAAGAATTATTAATAGAAAATGGATATCCATCTAATATGGCTAGCCAAATAAGTGATATTGAAGAGAGAATTAATTCAACAGATAAAGGTTCAATAACTTCATTCCAAGCAATATATATCCCAGCCGATGACTTAACAGATGATGCTGTACAAACAGTAATGAGTTATATGGATGGACAAATAGTTCTAGATAGAAAGGTAGCAGAACTTGGATTATATCCTGCTATAAATGTGTTTAAATCACAATCTAAATTAATAGATATAGAAAAAATAGGTGAAAGACATTTCAAACTAGTAGAAACAGTTCTAGCACACTTAACAAGATATGAAGAACTAGAAGAAATCATAGCAGTACTAGGTATAGAAGAATTATCAGAAGAAGATAAAAATATTTTCCATAGATCTAGAAAATTAAGAAACTATTTCTCACAACCGATGTTCGTTGCAGAAGCCTATACAGATATTCCTGGACAATTCGTTGATATAAAAGATGTTCTAGATGATGTAGAAGGAATACTAGCAGGTAAGTATGATAGTATGGACGAAAGTAAATTTAGATATATAGGTAAGATAAATGGATAATAGTGGAATAAAAGTTAGAGTATTCGATATGGAACATGGTCTAAGAGAATACAATGACATAAAGATTATTAGAATAATAAGTAAAGATTATAACTTACTTATTATGAAAGATTACCTGCCAATAATTGGAGAAATAGAAGGTTCAGTAGATATAAAAAATGATAGTGTTAATGAATCATTTAAAGACATAAAAGCATTCTATATGAATAGTAATAATGTATTTAATTTGATGATAAAAGAAGGATAGTGATAGTATGGATAATTTTATGAATAATATATTTTACTTTGCATTTACAAGTATAATAGTAGTAATAGCATTATATGTTATTCTAAAAATATTAATAAAAAGATTTAATCCAGAAAAATCAAAAGTAAAATTATATGGAATATTACAAGGAATGAGTAATAGAGAAATAATAAGTATATCATGTTCATTAGTAATATATATATTTATGATATATCTAATATCTTCATTTATAGATTTAGACTGGACTATTGCTATCATAGTATTATCATTAACCCTAGTAGCGGATATCCTTGTAAAAAATAAAATATTAAATATAATAGTAAACTTTGTATTATCTCTTATATCACTAGGTGGTATAAAAATAGTATATTTACTTTATGATTATTTATCTAACGAATACTGGGATGTATGGATGTTACTTTTACTAGTATTTGTAATGATATTTATGCTTTTATACTTATCATATACACTACTTAAAAGTCTTAAAACAGTAATAGTAGCTAATAAATACATAAGAAAGGGTGGTAAGAGTGAGAATAAAAAACGTAGTTAAAGTTATGAACTTCCACTCTCTTCTTAGAGTAGATAAATCAAAAAAACAAGCAGAAAGTTATCGTAATGTTGGTGAAGAAATTACTAAAATAATAAAATCAATAGTTTATAATAAAAACTTAGTATTAGATAAAAAAGTAATAACTCCTGATCCAAATATGCAAAAACTAAATATATATATAGCAAATGATTATGGTTTTTGTGGTAACTTCAATTCACAAGTATCAAGACAAATTAGAAAAGATAAAGATGATTATAAAATAATAATAGGATCAAAAATAGTATATAATGATGATAAAACTATATTAAAAATTGATAAAGATAATTTCTATAATGAATTTAATAAAATAGAAGAAGCAATAGATAGTGCTGTAAGAAATAAATCATATAGTGAAATTAACTTATATTATAACCATTATAATTCTAATACATCATTTGAATTTAGAAAATTAACATTATTTCCAGTTGATTTTGATGGAGAATATGAAACTAAAAATGACTTTGTAATAGAAACAGACATTACTAGTATGTTACAAAGTTTATTATCTTTCTATATATTATATGAACTTAGAATGTGTGAATGTATATCAAGAGCGGCAGAAAACATTCTAAGAAGTCAAATAACAAGTGAAGCATTAGAAACAATAGAAGAAATGGAAATAGAACAAGCGAATGAAATAAGAAGAGAAAAGAAAAGTAAGCTAGTTAAGAAAACAGTAGAAAACTTCAAGAAAATGTCATCTGGGGAGGAAGAATAATGGATAAGTATGATTATATAACTGCCACAGTAGAAGAAGAAAAAATAAGGTTAGAAAAAATAATATCTTATCTAAAAGAAAATGGTAGTGAAGAGTTACTTGAATATCAAGAAAGATACAACAATATATTATTATATTTAAATGCTAAATCTAAGTATATTAATATAGAAAAAAGTATTAAAAATGAAACAAATAAACTATCAAGCTTAAATAAGGAAAAAGATGAATACGAAGTAGATAATATTTTACTTGAGGATACTCTTTTATCTAAATTTCATGAAGATACTGCGGGTATTTATAGAAATATATTATATGAAGATATTGCTGGTGTTGAAGAGAATATTAGAGATGTTTTATACCTAATATTTGAAAAACAAAGTAATTATGTAGAATTAACCCTAAAAAGAGATAGATTAATTAGTAAAATAGATAAAGATATATTATCAAAAACATATAGTACACTAGTTAGTCAAAGAGCATTAATAGATAAACAAAGTAGTATAATAGATGAAATATTTGTATTAGAAAATAATATAAAAGTACAAAAAGAAGAAATAA
>JAZTXT010000057.1:0-6468 GCA_045636525.1 Bacilli bacterium
AAGAAAATACTAATAGCTACTGGAAAGAATTTAGAAATATAGTGCTTGATTTACCTAATAGTAAAGAAATAGAATTTTTTGAAAGAGTAGGTATAAGTAAGAATAAATTAATTTCATGTGATGTGGTAAAAAAAGAACTAATAAGATCAAAATAAAGGAGAACAACATGGAAACAATCGAAGAATTAGTAAATTATTATGAAAAGAAATTAACAGATCAATATTTAAGGGCTAATACTAAATCAAAAAGAAAAAAACTAGTAAGAGATTTAATAGCCTTCAAAGAAATATGCACAGAAAGATTTGGAATAGATAAAACATTTGCTTGGGAACATGATAATGATATGTTAACTCTTACTAAAAGCGGTAGAGTAGCATTTGTTAAAGAAGTGGCAGATAATTGTACTATGTATAACGAGATATTTACAAGTACATTAAATAGTTTTATAGAAGAACAGTATCCTATGTATAAATATTATCAAAAGGATTATCAAAGATTAACGATTAAGGAAGTACAAGAATTAATATTTGATTTTCTAAATCAATATGATGAAAAACTATTAGAAGATCTAAAAAATAAAATGGATAATGATAAACTTATATGTGGACCACTTATAGGTTATAAAGGAACAACATATTCTTTTGGAACTATAAATACAAACCTAATGTTTTATACACCAGAGTATGGATGTAATTTGGATAGTGCTACAACAATAGTTCATGAATTTGGTCATAGCGTGGAGATGGATAATTATTATAAAGTAGGAAGAGTAAACTATTTTGATATAGTACGTGGTTCACCATATTATGAAGTTTCATCAAGATTTTTAGAATATGCTTTTCTAAACTATTTAAAAGAAAATAATATCCTAGTAGAAGAAGCTAACAAGAGAATACATAGAGTACTATTTGATTTATTAGTTAGAAGCTATGAAATAATGATGATATATAAATTAGAGGAAATAGAAATAGATGAATTTGATAATGTTTATATAGTAGATGATAGTATTAAACAAGAAGCAGAAATGTTGCAAAACAAAATAAACTATTATTCTCTTCAGTCTTCTCCTGGTGATATGTTTAAATATAGACATTCATTTCTATATGGGATAGGAGACCTTTCTGCACCAATACTATATGAAAAGTATAAAGAAGATTCAAGATATTTTAAGAAAGAATTTATTAATGCCACTTTATCGTATCCTAATTTAGGATTATCTGCTTTTGAAAAAGTAGGATTAACAAGAGAGACAATGACAAAAGCTACCCCTATTAAAAGATTACTAAGAAGTAGTAAGTGAAGTGAACTACTTCTTTTTTAAATATTTTCTTACATAATAAATATGATGAATGGTTACAGTAATAATATTAAGCGTGCTAGATATTGGTAAGCTCCATAGCCCAATTTTACATAAACTAAATATGATTAAACTAGTGATTTTAATTATAGCACCATATAAAGTACCTTTCATAGCTTCTTTTGAATACCCCATACCATTTAAACTACTAGTAAGAGGTGCTTGTATATAATGAAGAAGGAAAAATGGAGATATATAAGGTATATATTCTAATCCAAGAGTAGTATTATAAATAAATTTCAAAGGAATACTTGGAATAAATATAAATATTAAGGTAACAGGAATACCAATAAGTAGAGAAAAGAAAATTGCTTGTTTGATTTTTTTTCTAGTATAATCATAATTTCTGTTACTATAACTATTAGATACTACTGGAAGTATTGCAGAAGATATAGCCATGGTAAAGAAAGAGGGAAGAAGTAGTAGTGGATATACGTATCCATTGATAATACCATATTCTAATGTAATAAAATCATTACTGTAGCCTACATATTTTAGTATATTAGTCAAAACAATAGGTTCAAAAAAATAAGTAACAGACCCAATCATTCTTGCCATAGTAGTAGGCACTGAAATACCTAGTATCTCTTTTATAACACTATTATCCCTATGAAAGTCCTGCTTTTTTATTTTCTCTTTTGGTAAAAATATAGAGAGTACAATAATAGATACAAACTCACTAATAACATTAATAAGAACTACTGTGGTAACCGCGATAACAAGAGAGTATTTCATCATATGAGATACAACTAAAATGGTAAGAATAAGCCTAGTTATTTGTTCTATGATATTGGATAGACTACAAGGAAAAACTTTTTCTTTACCATAAAAATATCCTTTAACAATACTAGATATTGCTATAAAAGGAAGAGTAATACCAATAGCAATTAATGGATAATAAGTATTACTATTATGTAGTAGATTTTTAGATAGTATTGGAGCAATTAAAAGTAAAATAATAATAAGTAAAACATTATATAAAAGTATCAAAAAAGTAGTAGGAAGAATAATCTTTTTACTATTTCTTTTTCCTTCTGATATAAGTTTTGTAATAGCCGTAGGAACACCTAAATTACATAAACTAATAAACAAATTAAAAGTAGGTAGTACCATAGAATATAATCCAATACCTTCAGTACCAATAGTTCTTGTTAAAGTGATTTTAATAATCATACCAAGTATTTTAGTTATCATTCCGCCAATAATTAATATAATAGTAGATTTTATAAATTTATTTTTCATAATAAAATATATGAAAAAAAGTATAAAAAAATAATATAAATAAATACTATTACTGGTGATAATATGGATAAAAATAGATATAAACAAATAGTAGACAAAAACTCTCCAAAACCAGATAAGATTAAAAATGCTATGGTATCCTTTATCGTAGGTGGTTCTATCGGAGCATTAGGTGAGTTACTTTTAAGAGCCTATGCTCTTTGGTTTGAACTACCTAGAAAAGAAGCAGGCGTACTAGTAACTCTAACCTTTATTACAGTAGCCTCAGTACTTACTGCTCTTGGAGTGTTTGATGTATTAGTAGCAAAAATTAAAGCTGGCTTAATAGTACCTATAACAGGTTTTGCTCATTCTATGACTTCAGCAGCTTTAGAATATAAAAATGAAGGACTAGTATTAGGTATAGGAGCAAACATCTTTAAACTAGCAGGAACTGTAATACTATATGGAGTAGTAGCGGTATATTTCTTTGGATTAATTAGACTACTGGTAATAGGAGGATAATATGACAACAAAATATAATAATGTGTTTATAGAAGATACTTATACAATAT
The DNA here is from genome assembly GCA_045636525.1 of Bacilli bacterium. Lineage (GTDB taxonomy): Bacteria > Bacillota_I > Bacilli_A > RF39 > UBA660 > CAG-302. The sequence goes on from JAZTXT010000057.1 coordinate 3,154, forward strand.
GTGGTAATTATGAAAATGACGGTCCGTTATCAAAGTATTTCGATAAAAAATATGAAAAAGATTTATATTTTGGAGAAAAATCTTGGGAAAAAGCAGAAGTCCATTTATTAAAAGAAGCAAATAAAAATTTAATTAAGAAAAACAAGATAAAGGAAGAAGATATTGATCTTTTAATATCAGGAGATCTTCAAAATCAGATAGCAGCATCAGACTATATGGCAAGAGATTTTAATATTCCTTTTATGGGAATATTTGAAGCATGTGCTACTATTGGAGAAGGATTAATAATAGGAAGTAACTTTATCGAAGGAAAGATGGCTAAAAAAATAATAATATCTACATCAAGCCATAATATGGTTGCAGAAAAACAATTTAGAAATCCAACAGAATATGGAGCACCTAAACCAAAAACTGCCACATTTACCGCAACAGGTGCGGCATCTATTTTACTATCTAGTAAAAAGAACAAAGTAAGAGTAGAAAGTACAACTGTTGGTAAAGTAGTAGATTTGGGAATAACTGATGTAAATAATATGGGAGCAGTAATGGCTCCGGCTGCAGGGGACGCTATATATAATCATTTAAAAGATACTAAAAGAAATCCTGAATATTATGATTTAATCTTAACAGGAGACTTAGGAGTATATGGAAAAGAAATATTAAAAGATTATATGATGACTAGTTATAATATTAAACTGGGTGATAATTACAATGATTGTGGTACTATGATATATGATGTAGAAAATCAGCCAGTATTTGCAGGAGCATCAGGACCAGTATGTTCAGGATTAACAGTATTTGGTTATATATATAAAGAAATGTTAAAAGGTAAGTATAAAAAGGTGTTAGTGGTACCAACAGGAGCTGTATTCTCCCCAACATTTACATTTCAAAAAGAATCAATACCAGGTATGGCAAATGCTATAAGTTTGGAGGTAGTAGAATAATGGATACATATATATATGCTTTTCTATTTTGTGGTTTAGTATGTTTAATAGGACAATTAATATTAGATAACACTAAATTAACACCAGGCCATGTAACTAGTATTTTAGTTGTAGTAGGAGCAGCCCTAGATGTATTTGGTATATATGATAAAATAATACTCTATGCAGGTGCAGGAGCTCTTCTTCCAATTACCTCATTTGGTCATTTACTAATTCATGGTGCTATGGAAACAGCAGGTGAACTTGGAACTATGGGACTAGCCTTCGGAGTATTTAACTTAACATCCGCAGGTATCTCAGTAGCGTTATTCTTATCATTTGTACTAGCATTAATATTTAAACCAAGACATTAAATACAAACTTTACATTAAAAAGTGTAAAATTTGTATTTTTTTATTTTGGCCTTTTGGTAAGTATTTTACCAAAAAAACGATCAAAAAAGTTTTTCGAAAGGGAAAAATGACTCAAAAATACTTTTTCACGATATTTTACCAAGTTTGCATTATTATTAATACAATGATACACTCAAATTAGCCATGACTAGGAGGTGAAATTATTATGGTAAATACAAAAGAAGAAAAAGATATTAAAACAATTATTAATGAAGTCAAAAATCAAATTAGTAATACCCAAATGGAAATATTTCAAAATGCTAATATGAGCTTATTGAAATTATATTATAATGTTGGAAAGATTATTTATGACCATTCAGAATGGGGCAATAAGTTTGTTGATGAAATGGCACGCGAATTAAAAATATCGTTTCCGAATATCAAAGGATTTTCAGTTAGAAATCTTAAAAGTATGAAGAAATATTATTTAATTTGTAGTCAAAATGAAAAAGTGCAGACAGCATCTGCACAAATTCCTTGGTCGCACAACATGTTAATCTTAGATAAAATAAAGGACAATAGTAAGAGAATATGGTATATGAATGAAACAACTATTAACGGATGGAGCTATGATGTGCTTGGGTTTCAAATAAAAAGTGATTTATATTCTAGACAAGTATTAGGGGATAAACCGAATAATTTTAAAACTACATTAATAAAACCACAAAGTGAATTAGCTAGAAATATGATGAAAGATCCTTATATATTAAATTTAACTTCATTAAAACAAAATTATATTGAAACAGAGTTAGAGGTTGCCATGGTTGAAAAAATTAAAACGGTGTTATTAGAATTAGGTAATGGATTTAGTTTTATTGGAAATCAATACAAAATAGAGATTGGTAATAAAGAGTATTTTATTGATTTGCTTTTTTATCATATAAAGTTACATTGTTATATTGTAGTTGAATTGAAAAATACTGAATTTAAACCCGAATATGCAGGTAAGGTTAATTTCTATTTATCTGCAATCGATGATACATTAAAAGATGAAAGTGATAATCCAAGTATTGGCATAATATTGTGTAGAGATAAAGATAGAATTTCAGTAGAATATGCATTAAAAGACATAAATAAACCAATTGGTGTGAGTTCATATGAATTGGCAGAATATTTACCATCAGAAATGATTAGAGAACTACCAACTGAAAAAGATTTAAATCTTCATATAGATATAAAGACAGAATAGTATAATTTGGTGGTTATAACTTACATTTGTGAATTATATTGATAGAGATATTAAAACAATTGAAGAAGATAAAACAATAAGAATAATTATCTGTAAGAAAAATAATGAATACATAATAGAATATTGTTCTGATAGTAGAATAATAGCTAAAGAATATGAAATGGCATAGAAAGAAAGTGTGTTATGAATATGTTAAATTTGAAAAACGAATTTATTTAATTCCAAGCTGAACTGGGGGGTGGTTGATAAAAAAATATGAAATTGAATACTAAAAATAAATTAAATAAGAAAAGGAGTAAATAAAATGAAAAATGAAATAATATTATTTGAAAATCAAAATTTAAAATTAGAGGTAAATATGAAAGATGAGACTGTGTGGCTAAATAGACAACAAATGTGTGAATTATTTGGTAGAGACGTTAAAACAATTGGAAAACATATAAATAATGCTCTACAAGAAGAATTAGACCATTCAACTGTCGCAAAATTTGCGACAGTTCAAAAAGAAGGTAAAAGAGCGATTACAAGAAATGTAGAGTACTATAACCTAGACATGATTATAAGTGTAGGATACCGTGTTAAATCACAAAACGGTATAATATTTAGAAGATGGGCAAATAAAATATTAAAAGATTATTTATTAAAAGGATATGTAGTAAATCAAAAAAGATTAGAATACTTAGAAAAAACAGTAAAACTAATAGATATAGCAAGTAGAATAGATGATACTATATCTAGTGATAATGCCCAAAATATAATTAAAGTAATAAATGAATATTCAAAGGCA
>JAZTXT010000058.1:0-1817 GCA_045636525.1 Bacilli bacterium
TTTATATGCAACCACACAATATGCAATATATAAAGTTAATAATGTTATTCCAAATCTAGGTGATACACTAGAAGGAAGTGTAGAACTAAATAAACTTTATAATTATTTAATTAAAGATAGAAAAAAGATAGGTAATTATGACTCATACGAGTATATAAATAAACTTTATTTAGAAGAACCAGATGCAACAATGCAATTATATAAACAAACACAAGAAGATTATATTTATGGTCCATATCTGGTTGAAACAGACTTGTTAAATGTAAATCAAATAAAGATTGAAATAATAAATGAAGATTTAAAAGACTCAATAAAAATTGTAGATGAAAACCTAAATGAAAAAAGTATTGTTCATCTAGGAGAACAATTCTTTATTCAAACAAAAAAAGAACAAAAAGTATCTAGTGCTCAAATAAAAGTATTGACAACAGATGCAACACTAATAACAGATAAATCAAAAAAATATGATTCAACAAATAACTATTTAACAGACTTAGTGTCATCATCAAAAGTAACAAATAAAAAGATAGAAAATACATACGAATTATATTTTAAGCCTAAAACAAAAGCTGAAAATGTCGCAATTGTATTAGTAATAACTTTAGTAGCATTTTCTCTTGGATACTTAGTATTAAATTATAAAAGCAAAAACATGGAAATATAAAAAGTGAAACAAAAAGAAGTGTTTCACTTTTTAATTGTCTAATAATACTATAGAGGAATATAAATGAAAGGAGAAATATGCAAGAGATAAAATATAAAATAATTAGTTATATAAAACAAATAAATTATATAAAACTAATAATACCCGGACTTATAATTTTAAATATATGTTTTTCATTTTTATTGTTGTTTCAAAATACAAAACAAGAAGAAAGATTGAATAAGAAGCAAGAAGTTAAAATAGAAACAATAGAAGAAAAAGAAGAAGTAGAAGAACAAGAAATTTTTCCGATTTATGTAGATGTAAAAGGAAGCGTCTCAAAACCAGGAGTATATATGTTAGATTCAGGTTCAAGAGTAATTGATGCAATAAAAAAAGCTGGAAACGTAACTAAAGATGCAAACACAAGATTCATAAACATGTCACAAATATTAAATGATTCAGATGTAGTAATAGTATATTCAAACAAAGAAATAGAAGAAGCAAATAAAAAAGAAACAATCGTAAATACACCTTGCGTTTGTGAAGAAGTTAAAAATGATTCTTGTTATATAGAAAAAGAAGAAGATAAAGAAGAAATAAAAGAAGAAAGTAACACAAATTCAAAAGTTAATATTAATACAGCCTCACTAGAAGAATTAAAAACATTAGATGGAATTGGAGATGCTAAAGCAACAGCTATAATAGAGTATAGGTCCAAATATGGCAATTTTAAATCTATAGAAGAACTTCTTGAAGTAGATGGTATCAGTGACACAATTTTCACTAAAATTAAGGAAAATATTACTATATGATAAATTATATTATTTATTATTAATTATAAGTTTAATTTATATCTTTATATATTATAAAAATTATATTCCTCATCACAATTATGATATAAATGAAACAAAATTTATTTTAACAATAAATGATATAAAAATAGATGGTAACAAATTAAACTTATCATTTAAAGAAAACCTAGTATCAACATACTATTTTAAAACAAAAGAGGAGAAAGAATATTTCATAAATAATTATTCACTTGCTGATAAATTAAATATAGAAGGGTCTCTTTCTTTACCAACAGAAAATACAATAAAAAATACTTTTAACTATAAAAACTATTTATATTATAAAAAAGTAAATTACATTTTAAAAATAGAAAACTATT
>JAZTXT010000059.1:0-5634 GCA_045636525.1 Bacilli bacterium
AGCATATACAATCCTCTTTTATAATTATTACTGAAACCATCATCTTCATATAGTTCATATTCTCCATTATCAAGAGGATAGATATTTAATTCTAAAGTTGTTGGTATATCTTCTTTTATATTGCTATTTAGTGGAATTATACTACCAGCTTTAACGAATACTGGATAATCTTCATCACGATAAAAGTTATTATATGTTTTATTACCATTGTATTTCTTACCTTGTAGAAAATCAAACCATATTCCTTTTGGTACAAATACTTTTTTCATAACTCTATTGATAACTTGATTTTTTCTTACAGTAATTGGAGCTACAAAAAAGTTTTGTCCTAAAAAGTACTGGTTTTGATATAATGGTTCATCCATAATTCTAGGATAATCATAATAGAATGGTTTTATTATTCCATGACCTGTTTTATGATATTTATAACTTTCACTATATAAATATCGAATTAATTTATATCTTAAATTCATATATGATACTATATGATTTTCTATTATTGTATTCCATTTCCATGGCTCTCTTTTATAGTATTTTCCGCCTTCACTAGCAAGTAAAAATATTGGTGAAAAACAAGCAAACTGAATATATCTTAAATATAATTCATCTTCTTCTATTCCACCTTTATAGCCTCCGATAGGATGAGCTATAAATGATACTCCTATATTATAGCCTTGAAGATTATATCTTGGAAGTAAATTTAAAGTAGTCCAATTAACAAGAGTTTTACCACTCCACATTATAGGATATCTATGACTAGCAAACCCATGATTTCTAGATAATATTAATCCCCTCCCGTTTCTTACTTCATTTCTTCCATAATGATAGTGATTTAATTTCCATAAATTTATTTTATCTAATGAATTATTGTAATCTATACTAAATATAGATGCACCAAGTGACTCTAGATTATTAATAAATAAATTGAAATATAAACCAATTCTATCATTACTAAATGGTATAAAGTTTAGTTTATCTATATTATTAACATAATTACTTATTATATTATGTTCATTAGTTCCTTTTGTTATTTCATTTTTTGGATTTATTGTTAAACCTAATCTTATGCCTCTACTATTTAAATATGAACTTATACTTCTTAAGTCTATACTTGGTGTGTAGTTATTAGCTTTATCATGCCAGTGATCTCCTAGCATAAATATTGATATTGGAATATTATTTCTATTAAAATTATTTAGAAGTTCTGCTATATCACTTGGAGTATAATTATCATTTTTATACCACCATGCTCCTAGGGCATATCTTGGTATTAAACTTGGATATCCTGTTAATGTAAAATAATCCTCTAGACATCCATCAAAGTCTTTATTATACATAAATAAGTATAAATCTTTAGTACCAGTAGGTCTTTCTGTAAAGGTATCATTACTATCTAATACTAAGCTATCTGAATCATCTAATATACAAAATCCATCTAATGAGTAAAGACCTCTATCAAGTACTATCTTATCTTTTATACTATCTATGGAATAATTTATACTTCTTAGATTTTTTACTTCAGGATTATTCATTTGCCACTCTATTTTAGTTCCATTTATTACTGCTTTTATATTACTACCTAATATACCTGATTTTAATTCACTATCTTTTACATATGTTAGAGTAAATACACCAGTATCAATTTGAACTAGTGTATTACTTTCAGTAATGGCATATTGGTTTTTGGGAAATCTTCGATTAATTACTCTTGATGTTGGTCTATCCTCGAATATACCATCTTTATTATATTCTAATCTAATTAGTCGTGGAGATAATACTGTAAATCTATACTTTTTACCTATTATATATGACTCTTTATCACTAACTAATTTATTTTTATCAACTACATAATAATTACTTACATTAGCCATATATGTATTACCTCCTTCTTATTTTTTTATTTATTGTGATTGTGGTATAAAAACTTGTTACTAGATGTACTCGCTTCCTACCAAAGTATGAATTAGCTATACTTTAATTTTGTATGGATTTGTAATTGTCCCATCTCCGTTCAGATCTATATCTAACATAGGGCTTAGATATAGGGCTGGGCGAACGTTATTTCTAGAATAAATGCCTCCGTTTTCGAAGACGTCGACATGACCGTCACCATACAGTTCCCACCCGTATTCACTGTTATTAGGGTTGATTAACCACTGTTTACTTCCATTATGTAGCCAATTATTGCTATTACATTCATTATTATTATACTTATATAAAGTAGTATTACATTTATTAAAGTCAACTGCATATCCGTAGTCACTTGCATACATTATTCCAATATTTGTTTCTACTGTAAATGGATTGACACTATATTCGTTTGTTCTTTCATAGTAATAGATTTGATTTGGGTATACTGATTCAGTTCCATATCTACCTAAATACCAAGTTGACTTTGATATCATTTGTCTTGTGGTATTATTTTTTATTCCTATTGAACTCATATTTAAATTAGCACTGTATTCTCCTGTAGATCCTGAATAATATGTTATAGTTCCTGCGGTATCTCCATTATAGTATGAACTATTTAGCATTAATTGAAGTGATGATGTCTCCCAGTTATTTGAGTATGTTGTTAAACTAGAATTCTGGTTTTTATCCTGATCCAATGCCAAAACACCAATAGACTCATCTCTTATTATCTTTACTTTACCATCTACTATTCCTATTATTCTCCACGTTTCACATGTCTCTGATGATTGATTGTTATAGTCAGAACAATTGAAGTATATGTAATTACTAGGACTTGCACCATAATATCTAATATTACCGGCTCTATCATTCATCAAATTAACAGACGGAGCATAATTATATGTGATACTATTATTTATTACTTCTGTTTTATCCGCATTAGTATATAAACTTGTAAGGTGTTCAATAAGCCTAGGAGGTTCAATATATATCTGATATGGTTTATCAGAAGAACCATCTCCACTATTAACTATTACATTAGGATCTAGATAAAGGACTGGACGTACACTATCATCAGCACTAGTAGAATAGACACTGCTGCTGTTGAATACATAACCACTTGGATCAACACCCCATGCAGTAGTTGAATCTGACCAGTACGGTGTTATTAACCACTGATCTGAACTATACAATAACCAATTGTTTGATCTACAAGCATAAGAGTTTACACTATTGCTATAGTTATTAAGGTAATCACTACATTTTGTTAGGTCTGTTCCATATCCATAATCACTTGGATACATTAGACCAATATTTGTATTTATTGTATATGGATTACCACTAAGTATAGTTGTTCCTTCTATGTTTGTTCTTTCATAGTTATATAAATCATCTGGATATAATGATGCTGAATATCCCCCTAAGTACCATGTTGTTGTTGAGATCATTTTTCTTGTAGCGTCATTTTTTATCCCTATTGAACTCATATTTAAATTAGTAGTAGTTTTTCCTGCATATCCCGAATAATATGTTATTGTTCCTGCCTTATTTCCATTATAATATGAATTATTTAACATTAATTGAAGTGATGATGTCTCCCAGTTATTAGAATATGTTGTCAAACTAGAATCCTGATTTTTATCTTGGTCCCATGCAAGATTGCCAATAGACTCATCTCGTATTAATTTTACTTTACCATCTATTATTCCTATTATTCTCCATTTTTCACAAGTACTATCAGATTGATTAGAATAATCAGAACAATTGAAATATATATAGTTATTTACTGATGCACTAGGTCCAAAGTATCTTATATTACCTTCATCACCATTTTTCAGTTTTCTTCTATCGGTTATTGTAGTGGAACCTGTTCCTTCTGTTTCTGCTACTTTTAATCCGTCGTTCATAAGTCCCCATGTTTTAGTAGAGTCTTGATATGAATAATAATATGTATCATTACTTGTTTGTTGTGTTATTAACGTTGGCTTACCATTAGTGTATAGGCTAGTAATATGATCAATAAGTGTAGTAGGCTTTTTAATAGTTATCTGATATGGATTATCTGATGAACCATCACCCATATCTATTATTACATTTGGATCAAGATACAATACTGGCGTCACATGCTTACTATATGGAACGCTGTCGCCGTCATCAGCATAACCGGTAGAACGTACACTAAACGCCTGTCCAAAGTAAGTTGATTTTGGAGTAATTAGCCATTTTGTATCACCGTTAAATAACCAATTATTTGCTACACATTCAGAAGAGTATTCACCACTATAGCTATACATTGCCTCGCTACATTTTGTTAAATTTGTTCCATAACCATAATCACTTACGTACAATAGTCCAATGTTTGCAGTTATTGTGAACGGATTACCACTTAATACTATGTTTGTTCTTTCACAGTTATATCTTTCATTTGGATATGGTCCGTTACACGTTGATCCTGATGATCCTAGATACCATGTTGATTCTGATATCATATTTCTTGTTATATCATTTTTTATTCCTATATTACCCATGTTTAAACTTGTAGATCTCTCTCCTGCACCGCCTGAATAGTAGTTTATTGTTCCAGATGTATCACCATTATAGTATGAACTATTTAACATTAGTTGAAGAGATGATGTTTCCCAGTTATTTGAAAATGTTTCTAAATTTGAATCTTGGTTTTTATCTTGGTCCCACGCAAGGTTACCTATTGAGTTTTCTCTTATTATTTTTACTTTACCATCTACTATTCCTATTATTCTCCATTTTTCACATGTAGATGATGATTGTTTATCATAATTAGAGCAATTAAAGTATATATAGTTATTTACAGAATCACCTGGTCCAAAATATCTTATATTTCCTTCTGTTCCTGATGTAAGTGCTGTAGTATCAGTAATTGTAATAGAACCTGTACCAGAAGTCTTCGCTACTTTTAATCCATCGTTCATTAGTCCCCATGTTTTATCTTTATCTTGATATGAATAATAATATGTATCGTTAGTTACATCTTGTGTAATTAGAGTTGGATTACCATTAGTATATAGATTAGTAATATGGCCTAAAAGATTTACCGGTATTTCAATCGGTTTTATTGTAGCCTCACATCTAACTGTTATAGATAATACTTCTGATTCTATTTCAATACTAGGATTTTCATTAATATCTAACCATATATATACTGTATATAGTTGTTTTGTTGTTTGAAGTGGTATATTATGAGATATTAGTATTGAATCTCCTGCGCTACCTTGAAGTTTACCCGTTGCTATTACGTTATTATTATTTACTAAAGTATATTTTAGTGCTGATGATGTAGATAAATTAGCACCTATTTCATTTATGTCCAAATAAATATGACCATATATATCATATGTATTATCTTTTTTCCATAGTTCTATATCTGAACTAGTACCGTTTTCGTAACTATCTGTTGCCAGTAATTCTGCTCCTGATATATCTTGCCCTTTAGCATAATTTATGTAATAATCTAATCCATATGTAATAGTACTTACATTTGTATTAAACAATTCTTCTCTATAAAATGCTATAGTGGTGCCTAGGATAGATATGCATAGTATGCAAACACTAATAATCATATATAATTTACTTTTATTTATATTTTTACTCATGGATAATTCTCCTCTACTATAATACTAATATAATGATACCATAATATAGCGAAAAATTCAATTGTTTTTTTGGTCTTCTACCAATTTTTATTGT
>JAZTXT010000060.1:0-4979 GCA_045636525.1 Bacilli bacterium
GAAAATAGTAAAAATTTTAATAATATTTATAATACTTCATACAATAAACCCATGTTTTTTAGGAAAAGCAAATGATGATTTAGAATGGAGTACATGGAGAAATACAAGAAATATATATATGAATTATAATGATAGTAATAAAAGTTTAATGATATCAGGTATATATGAATATAGTTTTAGAGACTTCTATATAACATATTTAAAAGCAAAAAAAACAACAAATGAAGATGAATTAAACTTTCTTGAAGAAGAATATCTCAAAGCAGAAGAAAATTATTCAAATAACTATACAGGAAAATATCAAGATAAAAACCTAATAATAATACAACTTGAAGGACTAGATAGTTGGATGCTTACTAAAGAAGATACTCCAACACTATATAATATGATAAATAGCAGCATTAATTTTACTAACCACTATTCATATTATAATGGAGGTGGCTCTACATTTAACTCAGAATTTGCAGTAAATACAGGAATGATAACTCCTCTATCATATACACAAAATGCCTACACATTTAATAAAAATACATTTCCTTATTCACTAGCAAATCTATTCAAAGATCGAGGATACTCAGTAAATGCCTTCCATATGAATACAAGTGAATATTATTCAAGAGGAGTAAATTATAAAAACTGGGGCTATGATAACTACTATGGTCTGCAGGACTTAGGTACATATGTAGATGATTCATATATATTAGATAGAGAATTAATATTAAATGAAGAATTCAATCAAAAACTATTTGAAAATGAAAAATTTGTAGATTACATAATAGCATACTCATCACACCTACCATTCTCAACATCATCAGGAGTATGTAAAAAACTAGTAACAGAAGATATAATAAAAGAATTAAATCTATTAGATAAATATAATGAAGGATTAGTAAAAGTATCATATAGAAAAGAACCAAAAGAAGATAATCCTCTAGAAAAGAATTTAATTCTAATACTAGAAGAATCATTCAATGATGGTACTGAAAAAAAAATATACGAAGTTCCAATGCCAGAAATGACTGAAGAACAGTGTGCAAGAAGGCAAGCAAAAGAAACTGATTACATGGTAGAACTACTACTTCAAAATCTAAGGGATAAAAACTTAATAGATAACACAGTAATAGCAGTATTTACAGACCACTATCTATATACATTAACAGACCAAACTATAATTGAAAGTTATAAAGGTACTACAAACAATTTAATTAATAAAACACCATTCTTTATATGGAATAATAATACTGAAACAAAAAAAGTAACTGAAGTAACATCACAATTAAATATACTACCTACACTACTTAATCTATTTGGTCTAGAATATCATCCAAACTACTATATAGGAGAAGATGCACTAAACACTAACTATGAAGGAATAGTATTCTTTAGTGATTATTCATGGTATAATGGTAAAGTATATGTAGATGGTGGAATAGTAACTAATGATAAATATATAGATCCATTAGAACTAGATGATAAAAACTATTACATAAACTATATAATAAGAAAGAACGACTTAACACTAAAATATAATTATTTTAAAACTATTAAGTCTAAAAATGATAAAAGTGTATAAAAAAATACCCACTACTTATTAAAGTAATGGGTTTTATTATCATATTAATGCGGCTCATTATATTCGCCTAACCCGAATCTACCTTCGGTATCTTCTCCACATACCAGTACAAGTATATTCTGGTATTTAACTATCAGATAAAGAAAAAGAAGAATAAAATTCTTCAGTATTTACTTTAACTCATAACCTGTATATTCTACATTATATTTTGATATAACCCAAATATCATCACTATTTTTAGTAATTTCAATAGTTCCTTCTCTTTTGTTAATATAATCAACTTGATTGCTAGCAAGAACAACTTCTGCTATAATACTATTATTATTTATACTATTAATTTTAAAAGAAGAACGTTCTTTATTATATATATATCCATTACCTTTATGAGATAATTGGCAATATAATTTACCATCTTGTTCCAAATAAGAAACTTCATTATCTAAATAACTTGGAAATAATTCTTCAATCATAATAGATTTATAATATTCTTTTAACTCATTCTTACTTTTAAAAGAAGTCGAAGCCCAATAATCTCTAAAATCTTGTGTTTCATACGAACCAAAAGAAATATAATCATGACTATTAAATTCTCCACAATAAGGACCTAAAGAATGTATATAAGTAAAATATTTTTCTGCCAATTCATTAACAATAACTAATGCTTCTGCATTGGATAAAGTATCATCACTATTAACATTATCATCAACATTATTTTCGTTATCAGACATAGTACTATCCATATCATTCTTATTTAAAATTTTATCATAAACAATATATCCAGATAACCCCACTATAAGCACACTAAGAATAACAACCAAAATTATTAATCCTGTATTTTTCTTTTCCATTTACATTCCTTCCTTTCTGACCATATTATAGCATAAATAAATAAGAATTTACTAAAATATTTCCAAAAATTATTTCCCGGGAAATAAATTTCTATAATAAAACACTATAACTATATAATTACAAGCACCTACTAGTAAAGGTATATGGAGAAATCATTTGTGATTTCGGTGCGCGAAGCAAGGATATAATAAAAAACTCATAAAGAGTTTAATTATTATTAATATCATCAATAGTTACTTTACTTTCATGAGGTATAGGTTTCCAAGTAACTTTAACAAATAAAGCAGCATAAGTAGTATATCTACCTATAATATCAAAAGTAGGCCAAGTAAAACAGTATAATATCTTCTTCCATATACTCATCTTCTTAATATTCTTTCTTTCAATAATAAATAAATATACTGCCATTAAAGTATTCTCCAAATACTTACCAATTCTATAAAATATTCTAAGCCATATAGAAATAAGCATACCTACTATTAAAGCGTTAATACCAGGACTAGCAACTATCATAATAGTAACTATACTTCTAAGTAGTTCTGCAAGGTATGTACCACCACTAAAGAAATTAGTCCCATTAACACCAGCGCCATAAGCATAAGTGCCATACATAATAACAGATACTAAAAGCCATCTAAAAGTATTAAATACAACAAGAGGAGTAAGTTGCATCAACGTATCATAAGAAGCAAATCTATGTCTAATAGATTCCACTACACTTAAACATATATCCTTAAAAGATTTATGTTTTTTCTTTTCTATTTCTCTCCACTTAGTTTTTAACAATAATTTACCAAAGAATATATTAGTAAATAAATATGGTCCAGTCTCTAAGAAAGCAAGTAAATGTCCTTTAGACCATCTAAGTCTTTGTCTTAAAGCAATTCTTAAACTAGTTGGTTGTTCATCATAAAACATAGCAGCATCATTATAAGATATTCTATATCCCTGAGCTACAGCATCGGCAGTAAGTGCTCTATCCTCAGTAAGTGAAGTATATTTCCATCCATCTCTGACAATTTCATTAGAAAACAAAAATCCAGTTCCCTGTATATTCGTAGCTAGTCTAAGTACGGATCTAGCTCTATGGTTATTTCTAATAGATCTAATCCAATGTAGTGCATAAGTAGAAGCAATCCAGTTTTCATCAAAGTTTTTAGTATTTCTATACGAAGTAATAATCTTTTCACCAGAATCAAAAGCTTCATTCATTCTAGTGATATAATCTTTCTTAAGTAGGTTATCAGCATCAAATACAAAATAACCTTCAAAACTCATACGATCATAATCTTCTTCAATTCTTTCAAATAAATATTGAAGAGCAAAACCCTTAGTCTTTCTTTCATTATCAAATCTCTCGTAGCAGATTGCTCCATTCTTTCTAGCAATCTCCGCAGTCTTATCAGTACAATTATCTGCTACTACAAAGGTAGTAATTAAGTCACTAGGATAATCTTGTTTCTTAATACTATCAAGTAAATTACCAATAACAGACTCTTCATTTCTCGCAGCAATAACAATAGCATATTTATGTTTCTTCTTCGCAGGTTTAAACTTTCTAGTAAAAAATATACCTATCAAAAAATATACTGTCTTATAAATAGCCATAGCACTAAGTACAGTACCAATAACACTATTTATATTCTTAAAAATAGGATAAACACTCCCTATATCATTAATAATATTCATAAACATCACAATACAACCTCACTTCAAATTTACAAGTGTATTATAGCATACATTCATATATTTAACAATATTCTTTATATGCAACTAAATAATAATAATTAATAAAAATATTTCCAAAATTATTTCCCGGAAAATAATTTACAATAATATCAAATAAAAATAGAAAATTCACAAAAAATAGAAAATATATTGACAAATATTGCCAATTATATTATTATACAGACCATAAGGAATTAATAGCCGACAAAATAGACTCATATTATATTATTATTCCTTGAAAAAGGTGGTGGTTACAATAATTTTCTATCAAAAATATTTCTAATAAAAATATGAATAAGGAGATGAATGAATTATATGAGAAAAACACTAGAAGATTTTGATAATGATTACCAAGCATATGCAGATTATCTTGAATCAGCAGAATGTGCAAATGATGAAGGATATGATATTTATGCTGATGAAAAAGGTAATATCTATGAAAGAACAGATGGAGATTGGACAAAAGGTCACGGACATAAGAATACAGAAAACGGATATAATCGTGATAAAGATGATGAAAAAAGTAAAGGAAGACCTTGGAAAAATCCATGGCTAATTTATAATGAACAAATAATATTAAATAAAAATGAAATGCAGTTATTAGAATCAATATATGGAACTGAAATATTTGAAAGTAAAGAAAATAATACGCTAACTAGAAAAAGATAATTTAATAAAATTTAGAAATATTATAGATAGAAAATTAAAATATGGAAACTCTACTTAGTTTAATATATGACTACTCAATAAATAAAAAAATATTAGACATAAAATCAATAGAAAAGATAATTATACTACTAATAGATACAAAAAAAATACATGAACATAT
>JAZTXT010000061.1:0-7931 GCA_045636525.1 Bacilli bacterium
TTTCTTTTTTAGGAGAAGATTTAGCATATGAAATAGTTGTTACTAATACTAATAAATTTCCAGATATGTGCGAAGAGATTGAAGTTATTATTGATACTGGTGGTATTCCTTTTTCTCCAAGAATTGATAAATCTGTGGAAACTGTTACTGATTTAGTTTATACCAAAGCTGCATCTTGGTATGGTGATCCTCTTCCATTAAATATAGAAGAGAGAATTGCTAAAGAACTATATGGTGATATTGTATATAGATGTTGGGAAGCTAAGATTAAAGAAGATAGTCCTTGTCTTGAAGGCGATGAGTTAACTAACGAAATATTTAAGAATATTCATAATACTTTAATAGAACGATGTGATGGTGTTAAAGAACTTATTCGTCAATACATTAAGAAGAACTGCAAACAAGAAGATGGTGAACTTGATGATAAATTACTAGAAAAGAGAGTTAAAAAGGAACTTGGTGGTATTATTGGTGGTGGATTTGGTCCGATATACTTAATATCACAAAGACTTGTTATACACTCTAATGATGAGGGCTTCTTAGTAGGATCAAGAGGTTCTGTTGGATCATCCTTCGTAGCTACCATGATGGGTATTACAGAGGTTAATCCACTTCCTGCTCATTATAGATGTACTAAGTGTCAAAATAGTATTTTTAAAGATGATGATGGAAATGATTTAGGTGCTACTTATTCTAGTGGATTTGTTTTACCTGATAAGGTATGTCCAAGATGTGGTGAAGCTATGTACAAAGATGGACAAGATATGCCATTTGCTACTTTCCTTGGATTTAATGCTGATAAAGTACCTGATATAGATCTTAACTTCTCTGATTTAAACCAAGCTTCAGCGCATGAATATACTAAGGTATTATTTGGTGTTGATAATGTATATAGGGCTGGTACTATTGGTACTGTTGCTGAGAAAACTGCTTTTGGTTTTGTTAAGGGATATTTCGAAGATAAAGGTATCATGAATAAGAGATCATGTGAGATAGAGAGACTTGCTATGGGATGTACTGGTGTTAAAAGAACTACTGGTCAGCATCCTGGTGGTATTGTTGTTGTACCTGATTATATGGATGTATCTGATTTTTGTCCTTTCCAATTTCCTGCTGAAGATACAAGTAGTCCATGGAGAACCACTCACTTTGATTACCATGCTATTGATCAGGATTTATTAAAACTTGATATATTAGGACACTCAGATCCTACTCAGCTTAGACTTATTCAGGATTTATCTGGTACTGACGTTTCTAAGGTGCCTTTAGACGATAAAGATACTATGAGTATATTTACTTCTACTAAGGTACTTGGTGTTACAAATGAACAAATAATGTGTGAGACTGGTACTCTTGGTATTCCTGAGTTTGGTACACCGTTTACTATAAGCATGGTAGCGGAGACTAAACCTAAGACATTTGCGGAACTTGTTAAGATATCGGGATTATCTCATGGTACTGATGTATGGCTAGGTAATGCTAGAGATTTGATTATTAACAATGTTGTTCCTTTCTCTGAGGTTATTGGTTGCCGTGATGACATAATGGTATACCTTATGTATAAAGGTGTTGAACCTATTAAAGCATTTAAAATAATGGAATTTGTTCGTAAAGGTAAAGCTAGTAAGGATCCTGATACTTGGGCTAAACATAAAGAAACGATGGAAAAGGCTGGTATTGAACCTTGGTTTATTGATAGTTGTTTTAAGATTAAGTATATGTTCCCTAAAGCACATGCTGCGGCATATGTTACCAGTGCATTTAGAATTGCTTGGTATAAAGTTCATATGCCTGTATACTTTTATGCTTCTTGGTATTCTACTAAGGCTACTGACTTTAATATAGAAGCTATGATTAAGGGTTATGATGCTATTAAGGATGCTCTTGTTGAAATTGAAAATAAGGGATATGAAGCTACTAATAAAGATGCCGGTGTAGGTGAATGTTTAAAGGTTGCTCTTGAGATGGCTGCGAGGGGTATAAAAGTAGCTAACTTTGATTTATATAAGAGTAAAGGTATGATATTTACTGTGGAAGATGATAATACTATTATTCCTCCATTTAGATCTATTGATGGACTAGGAGATGTTGTTGCTAAGAATATTGAGACAGAAGCTCAGAAGGCACCATTTATTAGTATTGAAGACTTCCAATCTAGATGTAAGGTATCTCAGACTCTTATTGATAAAATGAGAGTTATGGGTGTATTTAAAGACATGCCTGAGACTAGTCAACTTAGTTTATTTTAGAAATTATTTCCCGGGAAATATTCTTGGGAAATAATTTTATTATTTATTCTTGCCTTCAGCGCACCGAAATTTTTTAGATTTCTCCTTATACTTTTACCAGTATTTGCTCTTATATAAATAGTTATATTGTTATATAATGATTCAAAATTACTAAAAAATTATTTATTATTATTTATAAATATGGTATTATATATATCAATAAGGAGGTTTGTATGAAAAATAAATGTTTATCATTATATGATTTTGTTACTTTAATGCTTATTCACTTAGCTAAAAAATCACAGATTATAGATATTAGATATTCACATTTAAAATATGCATGTATTCCTTTTGCATATAAAGAAATAATACAGAATATATTATGTGCTGAAAATAGATGGAAAGAAATTTTTTCAACATTAATTAATGTTGATGAATATTTTGATGATCATTTTGGATGGGAAATTGAAATGTCTAACACACTTGATAAAGTAGTAAAAAATATGGGAAAAATAGTTAAAGTTGATTTTGTACGTGATAAATTTATAATAACTTTTACAAATGATGAACTCAATAATTTAATAAAAAAATATCCTAATGAAGAAATTAATAATTCTATGGATCATTTTACTAATTTATTAAATGATTATATATATACTAGGGAGTTTAAGGAAGAGTTTCATAATTATAGTGCTATATCTGTTGAGAAAATGAGAGTTTTAAGAAATAAACAAATTAGTAAATATTAAAAACTAGATCAATTTAATCTAGTTTTTTAATGTTAAGAAAAATTGCGTATTTTCCTATTAATATTGGTAGAGATTATTTTTATAAATATATAAAATAAAAATAGAAAGGAGGCTGTTATGAATATTGGTGATAAATTAGTAGAACTTAGAAAAAAGAAGGGATTATCTCAAGAAGACTTAGCGGAAAAACTTGATGTTACAAGACAGACAATATCTAAATGGGAACTTAATGAGACAAATCCTAACATTAATCAAGCAAAAGAAATATCTAAATTATTTAATGTTAGTTTGGATGAATTTTGTGGTAATAATATTAGTGATATTTTAATTAATAAAATGAATAAGAATGATAAGAGTTTAAAAATTATTATGAATTTTAATATTGTAATGTTAATATTACTTTTATTTATATTTATTACTATATTTTTTACTATTGCTATGTCACTTGATTATTTTAGTGTTAGTCCTACTGGACAGGGTATTGAATTTCCTTGTTTTAATAGTGATAATTCTATGAGATATGATTATGCTATTAATATGGATATGGATGGTAATATTTTATCTGTTGTGGGAGAAGAAGTTATTGATTTCTCGATGTATAGTGATGGTAATGAGTTAGCTGCCGCTATTACTTCATATTATGAAAGTATTGGTGGTAAGTGTGGTACTTTAAATGAATAGTAGATTATGTTCTAATTTTTTTCTAAACAATTATTATTTAACAAAAATAATTATTTTAATTTTGTTAATTTTATAGTATAATATATTATATAGTAGATAAAATTAGAGGTGAAGTATGAAATTAGTAGCGGCTAGATGTCCTAATTGTAATGCAAATTTAGATGTTAATCCTGAATTTGAAACAATGAAATGTCAATATTGTGGTGGGGCAATTTTAATTGATGATGCAATTAATAAATATAAAGTAGAAATATCAGGTCAAATTGAAGTAAAAAATTTACCAAATATTACAAATTATTTAAAAATTGCAGATAGATATTATAATTCAAAGAATTATGAGGAAGCTTATGAAAATTATAATAAAATTATTGAATTAGATCCTAATAATAAAATTGCACTATTAAGATATGGCATTTGTAAAACATTATTAAATAATTACATTGATTTTTATCTTGACTATTTAACTAACTCTTTTAAAGAAGTGCTAAAATTAGCTACAGAAGATAAAACATATGAAAAAGATATAGCGTTTTATGTTAAGGAAACAACTTTAGCAATTGATGAATCTTTGTATGCTATTAGAAATTATTATAATTCTTATGTAGTAAATGGTTCTGATTTAGTTCATATACAAAACAAATTATTATCTATTATTAATTGTTATGAAATTGTTTTAGAGCATGCTGATAAGGAAAGAATACACATAATAGAACAGTTAGTTTCTGTAATAAGAGATGTCATTAAAGATAAAAGTTATAAAACTGGAACTTCAATTGAAGGTGGAAATTTTTATAAATCATATAAAACAAACTATAATGATAAAATGGCATTAGTAGATAAATTAAATTATTATGAAAATATATTAAATCCATCAACAACCTCAAATTTTGAAGGTACTGATAAAAACACATTAAGCACTTCAACAGAGTCGAATGTTAAAAATACTGATAAAAACATTAGTATTAGCAATGTGTCAGGATTAAAAAATACTGTTAATGTTAAAGGTTCAATAATAGCAATTGACATTTTCTTAGGAACTTTAATTTTGGGATCCCTTATTAGTGGTGATATATTTTCTTCTTTAACAATGATATTTATATTTTTAATTATTACTTTTGATAAAATTTCTGAACGTATTTTTAAAGGTAATAATAAAAAGAAAAAATATTGCATTATATTTTTAGTTATAATATTATTAATATTTATCAGTTATGGTATTTAAAAACGAAGTATTTATACTTCGTTTTGTTATGGATAATCATAACCACCATCATTAATATTGCACCTTTTAAGTCTATTGATTCCTTTTTTTAATCCCTTAAATAGTCCATATTTTTCAAGCGATTGTAACATGTAATTGGAGCAACTTGGCTCAAATCTACATTTACTTCTAATACTTATTGGAGCAATTTTTTGATATATTTTGATCATTAAAATTAGAATATATTTTAAACATATTATATAATAAAGCATATTACAAATTACTACTATATATATCTTTTTAAAAATTAAAAATGAAATAATAGTTATTATTAAGCTAATAAATACAATTATAAAAACTCTTTTTTTATTAATTGGTTCTTTATTGTAAATTCTTTCATATTCATAACTTCTAGGATCTGTACATTTAGCCATTATCTTTCTTCTTTGTAGAAAATCAACATATAACTATATCTTGACATTGGTTGTTGGAAACATCCTGGTTTTTCAGTAATAGTAATTGTCTCCATTGAATGATATTCCCATCCTTGACTAACCTCTTTATTGATAATGTCTTCAAATAATTTAAGAGCTTGTTCTGAGTTTCCTTTATCAACAATTATATTTTTTGGACCTTCAACTATTTTGTATTTTTTCATTTCTGTACCTCCTTTATTTAATTATAACATATTTTTTTGATTTGTATTATATAATTTATTTTAATCCTATTTTTTTATAAGTATATTTGTTTATTAATAAAATTTAATATGTGAATTAGAAAAACAGCTTAAAAGAACTTTATTTTAGTTGTTATTTTTGATACAATTGATATAGAAAGATTATTGGTGATATGATGAAGAAAATAGTACTAGTAGATGGAAATAATTTATTATTTAGAAGTTATTATGCTACTGCTTATACTGGAAATATTATGAGAAATAAAGAGGGATTTCCTACGAATGGTTTATATGGTTTTGTTAATATGATTAATAAAATTATCCATGAAGAAAAACCTGAATATATGATGGTAGCTTTTGATATAGGTAAGACTTTTAGACATGAACAATATGATGAATATAAGGGTGGTAGGAAAGAGACACCTGAAGATTTAAAAGTACAATTTCCTGTGGCTAAGAAAATACTTACAGCGATGGGTATTAAGTATTTGGAATGTGCAGGATATGAAGCTGATGATATTATAGGTACTATATCTTTATGGTGTGATAAAGATCCTGAGTATGAAGCTT
Source organism: Bacilli bacterium (assembly GCA_045636525.1). Lineage (GTDB taxonomy): Bacteria > Bacillota_I > Bacilli_A > RF39 > UBA660 > CAG-302. The sequence goes on from JAZTXT010000061.1 coordinate 6,106, forward strand.
TAATTGTAAGTAGTGATAAGGATTTATTACAACTCATTAGTAATGAAACTAAGGTTAAACTCTTAAAGACTAAAGATCATGTTATGATGGATAAGAATACTTTTATAGAGACATATGGTTTTGAACCTATTAAAATGATTGATTTAAAATCACTTATGGGAGATGCATCAGACAATATTCCTGGTGTTAAGGGTATTGGTGAGAAGGGGGCTATTAAACTTCTACTGGATTATGGTTCTTTAGATGGAATATATGATAATATAGAAAGTATTAAAGGTGCTACTAAGATAAAGCTAGAAGAAGGTAAGAAAGATGCTTATTATAGTAGAGAGTTAGTTACTATTTATAGGGATGTACCTCTTGATGATATTTCATTTGATGATTTAAAATATACTGGTGAGAATGCTGATGAACTAATTGATATATTTAATGATTTGGGTTTTTATTCTTTTTTGAAGAAGATAGATATGCCTAAAAAGGATGAAGTTAATATTGATAGTTTTAAAATTGTTAGTAATATTAATGATGTTGTGATAGATGAAGATACTTCAGTATATTTAGATACTACGATGGATAATTATCATGATGCTGAAATACTTGGTGTGTCTTTATATAATAGTAAGTTATCTTGCTATATACCTTATGATATATTTAAAGATAATACTGATATACTAGATAATCAGTATGATAAATATACTTATGATTTAAAGAAAATGCTTGTTATGTTTAAAAGATATGGTATTAATGCTAGTAATGTTAATTTTGATACTATGATTAGTGCTTATTTACTTAATTATGATGTTAAAGATGATATCTGCTATTTAGCTAGTACTATGGAATATGATATTCCTATATATATTAAAAAGGAAGAAATAAGCATAGAAGAACAAGCTAAGAGAGCTATACTAAAAGCTAAGTTTATTTATGATACTAAAGACAAATTTATTAGTGAGATGAATAGAGAAGAGATGACATCTTTATTTAAAGATATAGAGATGCCTTTAGCTAGAGTGCTGGCTGATATGGAATGCGAAGGTATCAGAGTAGATAAACAAGTTCTTATAGACATGGGAGAAGAAATTAAAATTAAGTTAGAACTTATTACTAAGGATATTTATAATTATGCTGGATGTGAATTTAATATTAATTCTCCTAAGCAGTTAGGGGAAATACTATTTGATAAATTAAAACTTCCTTTTGCTAAAAAAAATAAAGTTGGATATGTAACTGATGCTGATGTATTAAAGAAATTATCTGATTATCCAATAGTAGAGAGAATACTTGAATATAGGGCTTTAGCTAAGTTACATTCAACATATATTGAGGGTATTATTAATACCATAAGGGAAGATAATAAGATACATACTATATATACTCAGACCTTAACTAGAACTGGTAGATTATCTTCAATAGAACCAAACCTTCAGAATATTCCTATGAGAAGTGAATATGGTAGACTTATTAGAAAGGCTTTCTTACCAGAAGAAGATAGTATGATATTATCATCAGATTATTCTCAAATTGAACTTAGGGTATTTGCTCATTTATCAGGTGTTAATGATTTGATAGAGGCTTTCAAGCATGACATTGATATTCATACTAAGACTGCGATGGATATATTTAATGTAGTTGAAGAAGGAGTCACTTCAAATATGAGAAGACAGGCTAAGGCTGTTAACTTTGGTATATTATATGGTATTAGTAGTTATGGTTTATCTGAAGACTTAGGTATTCCTGTTAAAGAGGCTAAAGATTTTATTAATAGATATTTTGAGACTTATCCTGGTGTTAAAGATTATATGAATAAAGAAATTGAAGAAGCTAAG
>JAZTXT010000062.1:0-5360 GCA_045636525.1 Bacilli bacterium
CTTTATAGAATTGGTATAAGTATATGGCAAATAGATTTCCTATTCCATATGTAAATGAATCTCTAAAATCATATAGATCTCCTTCTTCTATATACAGAATATCATAATTTAAATAATTCATAATACTATTTCCATACGAAACTATTCTTGGATCATCTATTACTATATAGTTATTTTCATTTAATTTAATGTCTTTTAATCTATATATTATACTCATATCATATGCACATACTAATAGATTTCTATAATATCTTCTTAAAGTTACTTTAACATCTTCTAGAAGTATATTATTATCAAGTAAGTACCTTAAGTATGCATACTCAAAACTTCTAGATACTACTTCATAAAATGGAAGTTTATCTGTTTTAACTCTATAATTATTATTTCCTACTTCTTGAAATAATAACGTTTCGTAATAATGACCTAATTCATGTGACATCAAGCTTGATTTATATATTCCGTCTCTTAAATCTGTTATAGGATATATAAATGATTCTTTTAAATTATCTAATGAACAAAATAATGCTGAACTTTGTAGTGGATTATTCTTAAATAATTTTCCTTCTTTTATTAGTCCTTTATATTTAACAAGCATATCTTTATTGTATTCATTTAAAAATGAATACATAATTTCTTCTGTTTCTTTATGAGATATACATCTATCTTCTTTACGATAGTCCTTATATAATGGAAAATCCACTTCTTTAAAAGTATTTATTATTTTACTAGCACAAGGCATAAAAATATGTTTCATCCCCATTATATTATCAAGAAGTGGTATTGTTGTATTTTCAAATAAATTTAAATATTCACTATTGCTTTCCCAATTATATTCTTTAGCAATATCAGGATATAGTGATGATAATATACTAAATGAACTCAAATCATATAATAATCTTCTTTTCTTTGACTTCGTATTGGCTTTTGACCAAGCATATGTTAATTTTGTTTCATATTCTTTTATTAAATCTTCTTCTCTCATAATTACCCCCAGGTATATCTAGTATATCATACTTTTTTATTAATTTAACATTATATTTAAACACAACCTGATTTTGTATACAAGAAATATGAGTAAATGTATGACAAAGAATAACACTTTCGTGTTATAACGTGGCGCGTAGCAAGAATGAATAATAAAAAAATTGATGTATTATGCACACCAATTATTTTCTCTTTTTAATTTATTTATTATATTTGTATGTTCGCTAGAATTTCTAGTTAGATATACTTCACCTTTACAGTCTGCGACAAAGTAATAGTAGTCATGACTTTCAGGATTTATCGTAGATTCTAATGATTCTAGTGATGGATTACATATAGGTCCTACTGGCAGACCTGTATTTAAATTACATCTTGTATTATATTTATTTGTACAATCATTTAATTCTCTATATGTCAAACTTACAGTCCAATCATCTATCTTTGATGCATAATATGTTGTTGCATCGCTACCTAACGTTGGATATGCATTAGAGTTTAATCTATTATAGAAAACACCCGCTACTCCTCTTCTATCAGATGCACTAGCTCCTTCTAGTTCTACTATTGATGATAGTGTTATTAGTTCATGAACACTAAGAGAACTATTCTCTATTTCTTTCTTATATTTTGTTAATTTCTTATCCATTTCACTTAACATTTTATCAAATATATCTTTTATGCTTACATCTTTATTTACAAAGCGATATGTATTAGGATACAAATATCCTTCTAATGGATAATAGATATTAGTATTTTTTATGTCATCTGTTAAGAACCAATATTTATCTATTAGACTATCTATATAAGTATTATCTTCCATAAGCGCTATTACATCATCATATGAATTATTAGTGTTTTCACTTATTACTCTTGCTACTGTTCTTACATTAATCCCTTCTTTAAATGTAACAGATATTTCATCAGGATTATAAGTAGTCCCTTCTTCTAGGATGGCTACTATTTCTTCTACTCCCATGCTTTCAGATAGTTCATATATACCAGCTTTTAAATTTGATTTATTAGTAAGTCTAATATATATCTTAAATATATTTACATCCTTTATTAAATTATTTTCTTTTAAAGTAATACCTATACTTTCTATTGTGCCTGACTGTATGTTTACTTCTTTTAACGAACTATCATCTGATACTGGACTCATTTTTATATTGTAGTATGTACAAATTCCCACCACTGATAGAGTCATTATCACTACCAGCGCTATTGCTATATTTCTAAACTGCTTCATTTTCCCTCCAAAAAAGAAGAATTACTCATCTTCTTTTACTTCTTCATTCTTTCTATTTTCTTCTTCGATTGATTCAAGTATTGTCTCTATTATCTTCCATTCTCTTTCTGTTTCTACTGGAAGCAGTTCAAGTGGTTCTGCATCAGGTACAAACACACTTGCATATACTCTAACATTACCTGCTTCATCTTTTGTATTATCTGTATATACCATATAGTTTTTATGTGTTTCATCAGACTCAAAAGTAAACAATATTTCAAACTCTATAGTATTTCCTTCATGATCTACTACTTTAAATGTATTTTCTTTATTCATTTTCGTATTTCTCCTTATTTAAATAGTCCTGAAGTATTATTTGTGCCGCTACTCCATCTACTTTTTTCTTTCTTTTTTTTCTTGACATATCTGCTTCTATTAAGATAGAATTTGATATTACTGAGGTAAGTCTTTCATCAAACATTATTATTGGAATATTTAAATGATGTTCAAGTAATTTTGCATAGTTTGTGGTAATTATAGCTCTTTCTCCTAGTGTATTATTCATATTCTTAGGCAGACCTATAATTATTTTTTTTATATCGTAGTCATTCACTATTTGTTTTATTTCATCAATTGTACTTAAATAATCTTCACTCTCAAAAAAGATTGTTTTAAAGGTGGAAGCTATAGTACCAGTAAGATCAGACATGGCAAGACCTACTGTTTTACTTCCTAAATCTATTCCTAAATATCTCATTTCAAATAATCTTTTAGAAGAACCTCTACTAACACTGTTCTATCTATTTTTGATATTCTATTTCTTGCTTCTTTATATGATGAAATATAGCCTAAATCTCCTGATATTATATAACCTACTATTTGATTTATTGGATTATATCCTCTTTCTGCTAAGGCTTCTACTACGTACGTGAGTGTTTCTTTTATTAACTGTTCATTTAACTCTTCAGTATTAAAAAGTATTGTATCATTACTTTCCATAACATACCTCCATTTACACTATAATTTTATCACATTATTCAACTTTTAACAATAGTAATGATAGCAAAAAATTCTTTTTATCATACACTATTATAGGTGAAATATTATGTTTAATAATTTTTTTAATTTCTTTAGATTATGTATTGGTTTTAAACTTGTTATATTTATTTCAGTCTTAATACTTATGGTTATTACTTTTTATCAGATGCTTATTGCCCTTTTTTCCCCATGTTTTGGAAGTGTATTTATATTATTATTTGAATATTTAGCTTTAATTTGTCTTGGTTTTTGGCTCATATTTGGTTTTTAAAAAAGAAAGTATTAATTACTTTCTAATTCAAATATTGCATCTCTTAGTTCCATTGCTCTTTCAAAATCCAGGTTAGAAGCCGCTAGTTTCATTTCTTTTGTAAGTGAGTCTATTAAATCAGTTTTTTCTTTCTTACTTAGTTTTTCTGTTTTTTCTACTTTAGATTCTGCTGCATTAGATATTACTTCACTTATTTCTTTTATTATTGTCTTTGGAGTAATATCATGCTCTATATTATATTTTTCTTGAATAGTACGTCTTCTTTCAGTCTCTGTAATAGCTTCTTTCATACTATCTGATATAGTATCTGCATACATGATTACTCTACCGCTAGCATTACGGGCTGCTCTTCCTATTGTTTGAATTAAACTTCTTGTACTTCTTAGGAAGCCTTGTTTATCAGCATCCATTATTGCTATTAGAGATACTTCTGGAATATCTATTCCTTCTCTTAAAAGGTTTATGCCTACTACTACATCATATTTACCAAGTCTAAGTTCTCTTATTATTTTTAATCTTTGTAATGTTTTTACTTCATTGTGTAAATATGCTACTTTTATATCTAGGCTTTTTAAGTAGTTAGTTAGTTCTTCAGCCATACGTATAGTTAGTGTAGTTATTAATGTTCTTTCATTTTTAGCATTTTGCTTATGAATTTCTTCAACTAAATTATCTATTTGATTTTTAGTAGGTCTAACTTCTATCTTTGGATCTAATAGACCTGTTGGTCTTATTATTTGTTCTACTACCACATTATCAACTTTATCCATTTCATAATCACCAGGAGTCGCTGATACATAAATAACATTATTTATTTTTTCTTCAAACTCTTCAAATTTTAATGGTCTATTATCAAGTGCACTAGGTAGTCTAAAACCATAATCAACTAGATTCATCTTTCTTGCTCTATCACCATTATACATAGCTTTTACTTGAGGTATTGTTACATGTGATTCATCTATTACTAATAAGAAGTCTTTTGGAAAGAAATCTATTAATGTATTTGGTGACTCTCCTTCTTCCTTTAGTGCAATATGTCTTGAATAATTTTCAATACCACGGCAGAATCCTGTTTCAGAAAGCATTTCTATATCATAGTTTACTCTCTCTTCTATTCTTTGTGCTTCAATTAACTTGCCTTCCTCTTTAAAGTATGCTACCCTAGCATCTTTTTCTTTTTGTATTCTATCTATACTTATTTTTAATTTTTCTTCATCTGTTACGAAGTGTGAAGCTGCGAAGACTGATATAGTTTTTTTATCTTTTAGGATATGACCTGTAACCATATCTACTTCACTTATTCTATCTATTTCATCTCCAAACCATTCTATCAATAGTCCATTTGTTCTTTCATAACTTGGTATTATTTCTAGAGAGTCTCCTCTTACTCTAAATGTTCCTCTTTTTATATCAAAGTCGTTTCTCTCATATAACATTTCTACTAATTTTTTTAGTACTTCATCACGGTCTATAGTATCTCCAACATTAAGAGTTAGCATCTTCTTTTTATATTCTTCTATTTCTCCGATACCATATATACATGATACTGATGCAACTACAATTACATCATTTCTTGAAATTAAAGCACTAGTAGCGCTATGCCTTAGTTCATCTATTTCATCATTGATACTCGAGTCTTTTTCTATATATGTATCCGAACTAGGAACATATGCTTCTGGTTGATAATAATCATAGTATGAAACAAAATATTCAACACGATTATTTGGAAATAGTTCTTTTAATTCTGAGTATAGTTGTCCTGCAAGTGTTTTATTGTGTGCTAAAACTAATGTTGGTTTATTAACCTTATTAATAACATTTGCTATTGTAAAAGTTTTTCCT
>JAZTXT010000063.1:0-3353 GCA_045636525.1 Bacilli bacterium
ATTTATTTGTGAATAATGATATATATTACCTTTGAATTTAGATTGCTTTTGTTTTATTAATTCATTCTTTATTTTCTTTATATCCATAAATATTTCACCTATCAATAGTATAACATAAAATAAAACATTTTACATAAATAAAATTACAGACTAACTAACTAATCTGTAATTTTTATTATTTAATTAATTTTTTTACTAAATTCTGTTTAACTGACTCTTTTTTCTCTGAATCATATAAGAGATAAAATAAATTACTTACCTTTCTTATATAATACAATATATTATTTTTTTGTAAAGAATTAGAGACTACAGGCTCTAATGTTCTTTTTGAAGACCTTAGGCTTCAAAAACCCTAATGAGACTTTAGGCTCATAGGGAATATATTATTTAAATAAACTCTTATATATATCTTCATAATCACTAGCAAAAATAATATTAAGTTTATCTTTAACCTCACTAGGAAGTTCACTAAGTTCTTTAGAAGCTTCTAGTGGTAAATAAACAGTATCAATACCATTAGTCGAAGCCGCTATTAACTTTTCTTTAAGTCCACCTACTGGCAATATTTTTCCTCTAAGAGTTATTTCTCCAGTCATAGATACATTACTATTAATAACCTTATTTTTAAGCAAACTAAGTATAGCAGTAACAATAGTAACACCAGCAGAAGGCCCATCCTTAGGAGTACTACCCTCTTCTATGTGAAAATGAAAATCAGATTCTTCAAACATCTTAAAATCAATCTTAAACTTAACATTATTAGCCTTAATATAACTAAGTGCTATATAAATACTTTCTTTAATAACCTCTCCTAGCGCTCCAGTTAGCATTACATTACCGTGGCCTGGATATACACTGCAAGTTACTTTTAAAATATTACCACCATAAGGAGTATAAGCAAGACCATTAACAATACCCGTCTTTTTATTTTCATCATTACATGTAAGATTATATTTAGAAGGTCCTAAATAATACTCAATATCACCAGTATTAATAATAACTTTAGTTCCCTTATCCTTAGTCATAATAACCTTTCTAATAATCGAATCAATCTGTCTATATAAATCTCTTGCCCCAGCTTCTTTAGTATATGATGTAATAATCTTTTCTATAGCCTCATCAGAAAACTTAATATTCTTAACTTTATAATCTTCCAACAAACCTGGTATTAAATGATGTTTAGCAATATTAATCTTTTCAAATATTGTATAACTAGATAGTTCTATAATCTCTAATCTATCTAATAATGGAGCAGGTACTAACGATAAATTATTCGCAGTAAGTATAAACATAACATTAGATAAATCAAACTCCTCTTCAATATAGTTATCGCAAAACTTAGAATTTTGTTCTTTATCTAATATTTCAAGTAGTGCCGAAGCCGGATCCCCCTTATAATCTTTAGTAAGTTTATCAACTTCATCAATCAAAAATACCGGGTTACTTGTTTTAGATTTCTTCATTCTCTGCATAATCTTACCAGGACAAGCCCCCACATAAGTCCTTCTGTGGCCTAATATTTCAGACTCATCACTAATACCCCCTAAAGATACCTTAACAAAATCCCTATTAAGTGCCTTAGCAATAGAACTAGCAAGAGTAGTCTTACCGACACCAGGAGGCCCTACCAAACAAATAATCGGACTATTCGAAGTATTAGTCTTCTTCTTAACCGCTATAAATTCTACTATTCTCTTCTTAACAGAATCAAGCCCAAAATGAGTATTATCAAGAACTTCTTCTATTCTCTTGATATCAGTATTATCTTTAGAAAATTTATTCCAAGGAAGACAAAGAAGCCAATCAATATAAGTTCTAATTGTCGTAACTTCAGCTGATGCAGGACTAGTAAGAGAATATCTATCTATTTCCTCATTTAATCTCTTAATAATTCCCTTTGGAAGATCAAGACTACACATCTTCTCTCTAATCTTATTAATATCTTCTTCTTTTAAATCAGTCTCACCAAGTTCTTCTTTAATAAGTCTAATCTTTTCCCTTAACATATATTCTCTTTGTTCTTCCTCTAATCTTATTTTTAAATTATCCTCTATCTGATTTTCTAACTCTACAGTCTCTATTTCTTTAGTTAAATCTTCTATAATAGATCTAATTCTAAGCATTGGATTAGTCATTTCAACATATTTTAAAATATCTTTATATTCAAGAGGAAGTTCCGAAACAATAATATCAGATAATTTACTAATATTTTTAACATTACTAATTCTTCCTAATACTGTATTAGACATATAAGAAGAAATATCAATATATTCATCTAACTTTCTATATAAAATTCTTTTTAAAGCTGAAGCTTCTACTTCATTATAATCATAATCTTTAGTAGGAATAACAAAAGAAGACATCAGCTCAGTAGTTTCAATATATTGAAGTATTTCAACCCTATCAATACCAGTAAGTACAACTCTCATATTACCATTAGGAAGTTCTAATTTTGATCTAATTTTACCTAAAACACCAATCTTTGGAAGTTCAGAAATAGATGGTGCCTCCTCAAGAGGATCTCTTAAATTAATCAAAAGTAAATGACCATCATGCGTCTTCTCAGCATAATTAATAACATTTTTATCTTTATCATCATTAAACTCTAATCTTATTTCATTGTAAGGAAGAAGAATAACTTCTCTTAAATATAGTATAGGTAAATTAGTCTCCATCATTATGTAAAACCTCCAAATAAAGAAAATACACCTATATAATTTAATATAAAATTATTTAGGTGCATCACTTCCTTTTCTTGAGTACTTATAATAACATAAAAAAAAAATATATCAAGTATTTTTTACACTTTTTTATATAAATTATTAATGACTATATATAATTACCAAATATTGTAAATAAATAACATTATTCAACATATACTAATACTGACTAATTGATATATTTAATATATTATATTAGTGTCAGAAAAAGAAACAATCTTCATATCATAAGTAGTCAAATTTATTTTTCCTCACTAACACCTCTACTATTGATAACATTAACATTATGTATATACCTATTCATTTCCCCTCCCTTCAAATTATACCATTACTAGCTAAATTAAAAATACATAGCGGTTATTCCTAAACATAACCCTATGTATTTTATTTTATCTATGAAAATCCATCTTAGTAATAATATTATCTTCTATTACAACCTTACCAATCTCATATACAAAATCACTATTTTTACATTCCTCTATTTTACCTAATTCACAATTACTATTCTCATTTATATACTGATAAGCAATATTTACATTAATTTTATTATCACTTACATTAGTAACTTCAATATCATAATTATTTGTGTAATAAGTAAGCCATCCTTTACCAGCATAATTACGACAATATAAA
>JAZTXT010000064.1:0-4706 GCA_045636525.1 Bacilli bacterium
CCAAGTAATTCCATATTTTAATCCTTCGATGTATCCTTTTTTGTTTGATACTTTTCCTTTTTTAAAACTGCCTATAAATATTGCTGTTATTGGTATTAAAATCATTATTATTTTAAGAGGTATTCCCCTTATAATATTAAAATAATTAAATATAGTTAATATTATAGTACTAATTAATACAATGCTAATAGTGTAAACCATACTTTTTAAATAACTTATCATATATATCACCAATAAATAATATGTTTTTGAATAAAAAATTATGCTAGAGTACATAATTATAATGGTGATATATATGATAATTGTTATGTTAAGGACAGTGTTTTTTTACTTTTTTATATTCTTTATATATAGAATAATGGGAAAAAGAGAAGTTGGACAGCTTAGTATTACTGATTTGATAGTTTCTTTGTTAATAGCAGAACTTACTGTTATTAGTATTGAAAATTATAATAAATCTATTTTATATTCTTTAATACCTATAGTAATTTTGGTATTATTTCAGTGTATACTTGCTTTTATTAGTTTAAGGAAACCTAAGTTTAGGCTTATGTTGGAGGGTAATCCTTCAGTAATCATTAAGGGAGGTAAAATTAATTATAACGAAATGTTAAAACAAAGATATAATTTAGATGACTTGTTAGTTCAACTTAGAGATAAAGGGTATAGAAGTATAGAGGAAGTTGAGTATGCGATATTAGAAAGTAGTGGTACTTTATCAGTATTTCCTTATGAAACTGGTAAAAGTCCTTTACCACTACCTATAATATTAGATGGTGATATTCAAGAAGATACTATAAAACATTTAAAGAAAAGTAGAAAATGGGTGTATGATATTCTAGATAAAAAGGATATTAGATTACAAGATGTTTTCTTTGCTTTTTATAAAGATAAAAATGTTTTTATTATTAAGAATGATGATCTGTTATAGATTGTCTTTTTTTTAGCGTTTCTTTTTAAGATAAATGAAAAAATGGTACTTTTTTTTTATGTGGGACATAGATTATTGTGAGGGGTGATATCTTTTGTCAGCATATAAAGAGATTGTAACAAAGGCAGTAGTAGGTAAAGGAAAGAAGTATTACCGAAATACTTATACAGTTAATACAGAAACTAAACCTAATACTGTTCTTGGATGTTGGGTTATTAATCATAAATTTTCTGGACATGAAATAGATGGAAGAATAGAAATAGACGGTTCTTTTGATGTTAACTTGTGGTACTCTTACGATAATGATACTAAGACTTCGGTTATTACAAAGAATATTTCTTATAAAGAGGTTGTAAGTGTTGCTCAAAGACAAACAACTGATTCTAGTACTAAGGATATAATTGTTAGAAGTTTAAAACAACCTAGTTGTTTATCTGCTAAAGAGAGGGATAATACTATTGTAATAGAAATAGAGAAAGAGCTTGGCGTAGAAATAGTAGGTGATACCAAGGTTAAAATAGCTATTGAAGAGGATGAGGAACCATGGGATGAAATACCGGAAGAATTAACTGAAGAAGTAGAAAGAGAAATTAGCGAAAATATAGATCCAAATTATATTAAAGAAAACAAAGAAGAACAATAATCTTCTTTTTTTGTGTATAAAAAACTTAGCTATAATTTTAGCTAAGCTTTAAAATTTTCTATATAGTCCAATTGCTTTTCCTAGAATAGTTGCTTCTTTTAGAATAATAGGTAGCATGTAATCATTTTCGGGTTGTAATCTAATATAATCCTTTTCTTTGAAGTATCTTTTAATAGTAACTTGATTTTCTTCATCCATTGCTACAACTATATCGCCATTTTTAGCAGTTGTTCCTCTTTCTACAATAACTATATCATTATCATAAATACCTGCATTGATCATTGAGTCTCCTTCGATTCTTATTGTAAATACTTCTTTTTTCTTAGGAAGCAGGTAAGATGGAAGACTAATTAATTCATCTGGAATTTCAATTGCTTCGATAGGATTACCTGCAGTTACTTTTCCAAGTAGTGGAACTGCAACAACACCTTCGGCTTCTTTTTCGAATTCGTTCGGTACTTGTAGTTCAAGTAAGTGATTACTTCCTTTTCCTCTTTTTAAATATCCTTTTTCAATTAATTTATTAACATGAACATGAGCGGTAGCTGGTGAACTTAAATTAAAGTTAGCTGCTATTTCTCTGATAGATGGTGGATATTTTTTACTGGCTGAAAACTTCTTTATATATTCTAATATATCTTTTTGTCTTTTTGTTAATTTTTTATCTTTTACCATATGATGGCTCCTTTCACTTAATATGTTAACATATTAAATGTAAAATGTCAAACAAATATTCGCTTTTTTTATAAAAACGCATTGACACGAACATTAGTATGTGTTATTATTAGAGTGTAAGGAGAAGTGATAGACATGGAATATGTTAAAAGAAACAGAGGGGTAATAATATTTTATTTATTACTTGTAGTAACAACGCTTGTTATAATTAATTTTAATGAAAGGTATTTAAGTACTGAACCTGATTACGTCTATCTTACTAGATAGATTTTTTATTTACTTTTTTTATTATTTATATTATAATTTATATAGAGAGGCGAAAATAATTATGAATGATAGAAAAATTAGATTTTTGGTTATATTAACTGCAATTATTCTATTGTTTGCAGGTATGATTTTATTCTTTATATTTGATAAACAAGGTATGGATAAAAATAGAACTAATGGTTATGTTAATTATAGTGTAAATGATTATGTTGAAATAACACCAATTGTTTTTAATACTTATAGTGATGTTTATAGTAGTATCAATGTTTCTAAAGTTATTTTGAAAAATATAAACACATCACTTATCAAGGATTTTATGGCTGATGAACAGGAAATTATTGATTATATTACTGGTTATTATAAAGAAATAAGCAGTAGTAGTAGTAGCTATCTACCAATTAGTACTGTTTCAAGTGTGATTAAAACTCAAATTAATGGTGCAGTTTTATCGATTTTTTATAGATTGGATTTTATTTTAGATGATAATATATTTTTTGATAATATAAAAAGTTATGTAATTACTACCAATATAGATTTGGGTACTAATAAAATTTTAACTAACGAGCATCTTCTATCTAAATATAACTATACTAAAGATTATATTGCGGATAAATTATTTACTGAAGATGTTTTAATAGGGAAAAGTCAGATAGTTATAGATAAAGATACTAATATGTCTCTTACTAGAAGTGATATTGAAAGAAAAAAAGATCAATATATTAATAAAATAATTTCTGAATTTGATAATATAATAAATATATATATAGAAAATAATACGTTAGTTTTAGTTTATAATACGGAAGAGTTAAAAAGTATTTTCTTTGATAATGAATTTGATACTGATATAAAGTTTAGGTATCTGAAATAGGAGGGTTTATAATATGGAAAAGAAAATTTATGATACAAGGGTTGTTCCTTTAGTGATGACTAATGAAAAGTTTGAAAAAATCGATAATTTAAGTAATGAAGAAATAAAAAATATGTCTTGTGATCCGAGGATATTATGGCAAAATAGTGATCGTGTATATATGGCTGAAATGCCCTTAGCATATAAAGGTGGAACTGGTATAAAGTGGTCCTTATATTATGTTTTTAATGAATTAACTAAGGAAGAGCAAGCAAAATATTTTGATAGAAGTGTCGTTATTCGTACTACGATTAAGGATGTAGTACAAGTTTATGAAGAATCTTCAAAACGATTTTTTGGAAAGAGGAAGACTAAGAGAAAATATTAAAGTAGTTTTACTTCTTTTTTTTTTATTTTATCATATAATTAACTGGTGATAGATATGAATGAAATAGATCCTAGTAAGTATGTAAATATTATTAATAAAAGTAATAAGAAGAATAATAATTGCGATAGTAATGTAAAAAAATATTTAATTAATTTGGCAATAAGGTTTCTTGTGGTAGCGGTCATTTTATTTTCGTTAGCTATTATATATAAGGGAAATAATGATCTTAAGGATAGCATATCTGGTTGTTTTTTTAAGGAAGATATTTCTTTTACAAAAATAAATAAGATTTATTATAAATATCTAGGTGGATTACTTCCTATGAAAAGTGATGATAAAGTTACTGAGGTATTTAATGAAAAATTAATATATAATGACTCATCAATATACTATGATGGTGTAAGGTTATTAGTAGCAGAAAGCTATCTTGTACCCACGATTGATGAAGGGATGGTTGTTTTTATTGGGGATAAAGAAAATTATGGTAAGACCATTATTATAGAAAATTTAGATGGAGTAGATTTTTGGTATGGTAATATAAATAATACATCTCTTAAGTTATATGATTATGTTGAAAAGGGTAGTCTTGTTGGCGAAGTAAATGATGATTTGTATATGGTTTTTAGTAAAGATGGAAAGTATTTGAACTATGAAGAATATATTTACTAAGATAGAATTTCATTATTCTTTTTTAATTATTGCTTTGGGACTTGTGCTTACAGGTCATTTTTCAAATTTATTTATATTTACATCTTTAATTATAGTTCATGAGTTGGGACACGTTTTTGCTGTGTTATTATTTAAATATAAAGTCAATAAAATAATTATATATGCATATGGCGGGCTTACTAAAATTGATAATATTGTTAATACTAATATTAATAAAGATTTAGTAGTAGCTATATCAGGAATTGTTATACAATCCATATATTTTTTTGTTATATATATATTATAT
>JAZTXT010000065.1:0-5089 GCA_045636525.1 Bacilli bacterium
ACGTTAGCAAATTTAATGATGATAGTTTATCTAAAGATATTAGTGAGTATATACTAGAGGAATGTAAGAGTTTTAATATTAAGGAAGATTTTAATATTGTAATTTCATCTGATTACGATATGGAAGATTTAGAAAAAAATAAAATTGTTGATATGATTAGAGCTTATTTTGGTGTGGAGATAAGTGAACTTATTACAAAAAGAAGAAAGACAATTTATATGGATATTGTTACTTTTCTACTAGCAGTACTAGCTTTAATTATTTACTTAATTATTTCTGATGTACCTATTTTGTCTGAATTTATTTTAGTATTTAGTTGGGTGCTTATTTGGGAAAGTACTTATAATTTAATATTTGGTAGTATTACTAATAAAATGGATATTATTAGGAGAAAGAAAATTACAAGTTGCAAAATTTTATTTAAATAATTAAAAATCTAAGATATTACTTAGATTTTTTTGGTACTGGATCATATTTATATTCGTTCTTAGTAAATGGATTACATTTTAGTAATCTTTTGATACCTAGATATAGTCCTTTTATTAAGCCATGTACTTCTAATGCTTCAATCATATAATTAGAACAAGTTGGTATAAATTTACAACTATCATGACTTTTAAATGGTGTTTCTTGATATTTCTTAATTATTTTTATTATTATTTTTTTCATTTAAATCACAATGTTATTTTAGCATATCTATTTTTGTTTATCAACAGTTTCTGCGGATAGTGCTGTTATTTTATTCAGTCTTCTTAGTGATACGATAAAACTTTGATAATCTGCGGTTATTGTTCCTAATACTTCAAAGTTTGTTAATATTTTAGCATAATAACTATATATTAAGAGTATTGTTCCTATTTCTATGTTACCTATACTTACTAGATATACTGAGTATAATATGATAGCATATCTTGTTGATTCTACTACTCCTAGGACAAAGTATATTATACCTTGAACTCCAACATTGTATTTATAGTTACTTCTTAGATATGCTTTATTATCTTTGTTAAATAGATTGGTTATACTTGTAATATTACTCTTTTTACCTGTAATTGCTGAATATAATTTATGTAGCATTATTGTTTTGGTATCAAGTGCAGTTTTTCTTTTAAGATTTAAGTCTTGGACTCTTTTTCCAACTTTGAAATATAGTATTATTAATATTATAGAAACTATTGCTGTTATTAGAAATATGATAAAGTTAAAACTTAGGAAGTATGCATATATTACAAAGAATTCTATTACTTGGAATATTCTTGTTATCAAGTTACCTAGGAATATACATATTATATCTATATCGTTATTTAGAATATTGGTGTATTCTCCTAGATTTATTTTGTTTATATTTTTTGTTTCTGATGTTGTTAATGCTGTATATTCTGTATATAATTTATTATAAAATTTATACCAAGTTTTTTGATTTAAGTATGACCAAAAGTAATAGAAGATAGATAGAAATAATGTTATTAGTATTAAATAATAACCTACTTTATAATTTCCTTCAGTTACTTCATTTATGGTATTACTCCAGAATACTGGTACCACTAATGCTAAACCTTGAATAAAAAGAGAAGTAACTATTTTATAAATTACTTCTTTTTTAGCACTTTTTAATATTTTCTTGGTATTTTGGAACATATTAGTCCTCCTTTATGATTACTACCGCTCCATTTTCTATATTATTATTTTTTGCATCATCTTTATTTATGTGTAATGCTGGTTTGAAAGAGTCTCCTAGTTTGATGTGGACATTATCAAGTTGTTTGCCATTAATATCTACTTTTACTATTTGGTCTTCTTCAAAAGTACCTTTATCTCTAGTATTAATATGGATGTGACGGTTTGCAATTATACATATATTTTCTTTATATAGTTCACCTTTTGGACCTATTATAGTTATGTTTTCAGAATTTTCTAAGTCACCTGAGTTTCTAATTGGAGGATTTATTTCGAAATACTCTTTGTCTTCTTCAAGCAGTTCTACTTGAGTGTAATCTCTAGTAGGACCCACTACTCTTACATATTCTTTTATGTTTTTATCTGTTTTTAGTGAAACTGTCTCTTCGGCCGCAAACTCTCCTGGTTGGTCTAAATAGTTTCTTACTGTTAATGCATAATTTTTACCGAATAATATATCTAGATCTTCTTTGGTTAAATGTACATGTCTATTTGACACTCCTACTCTTATTTCCATATTTTCACCTCTAATTTTATTATAAGTTTAAATAGTTTTATTGTAAATGAAAGAGTAATAATTTGACATTTTTTTTGGTTATAGTGTAAAAGTTATTTCATATATTTAATTAGAGGGGATGATATTATGAATAATAATGGTTATTATCAAAATCCTGTATTTCCAGGTGTAGGGTTAAATACTAATACAGTACCTAATCAGCAATCTGTTCCTAGTTATGAACAAACTCAAACTATGGATTTTCCTTTAACAGCTGAACAATCTTATATAGAGAATATTTTAAGATTAAATAAGGGAAAGAAAGCTAGATTTCATATTACTGTTCCTGGGTCACAAGAGTGGCAAGATAGAGTTTTTGATGGTATAATTGAACAGGCAGGAAGAGATCATATTATTGTATCTAATCCTACTACTGGAGAATGGTATTTAATATTAATGATATACTTAGATTTTGTTACTTTTGAAGAACCTATTAACTATATTAGGGACTTTACATAAAATAATACTATTTGGTATTATTTTTTATATTATATAAATATAATCTTTGTTCTTGAAAATTGATCGTAGTTTTGATATAATTTATTTAGGATGTGAAAATATGGAAGCTTTATTAATTGTTATTTTTATTATTGTTTTATTAGTTTGCGCGTTATCTATTTTTTATGCTAAGATTTACAATAGATTTCAGGATTATATTATTAGAATAAATGAAGTTGAAAGTATGATTGATAATAATCTTAGGGGCAAATATGATTTACTTAATAGAGCTATTCCTATTATTAAGGGTTCTATTCCAAAAGATAAAGAAATATTTGAAGAAATTGTTAAACTTAGAAGTAGAAAACTTGGTAATTTTGAGTTATATAGAGTTCTTGTTAGGGCGTCATTAGAGTTTGGAGCTTTAAGAGAAGAATTTGCTGATATTGATAAAAGTTCTGAGATTAAAAAGATTAGAAGTCAAATCCGTGATATTGATTTAAAATTAGATAATCAAATTGACTACTATAACGAGAATATTTCTATTTATAATAGTTTACTTAAGAAATTTCCTTCAAATATCGTGGCTAATTTAAGTAAATATAAAGAAAAACTTTTCTTTGATAGAAAAGATATGAGTGACGAAGACTATAATGATTTTAAGTTATAGTTTTTTATTTTGTTATTAGTGTTATTAAAAGATCTATTATTAAGATAAAATAGAAGAAATATGTAGCATCCTTTGGTATTAGTTTTACTACTTTATCTAGAAATGGTTTAGCTATATATGTTATAAGGACTCCTAGTAGCCCCCATATCGGTACTAATTCTAGACATATATATTTACCAATGTTATATCTTTTATCTGTATAGTTCCACATATCTATACCAAATATTATATTGCATAAATATCCACATATTAATTCTACTAGTGTTAGAGCTATGGCATATATAAAGAATGATATTATTACTTTTATTATTTTATGTGTTTTTATTTTACCCAATATATATTTATTTATTAGTATTAATGTTAGACCTCCTAGGCCATATACTAGTGTTACTGGTCCATATAATACACCACTTGCCTTTAGAGTGGTATTTTTATATAGTGTAGATTCCATTATAAATCCTAATAATGAGTATAATAAAAAAGAATTTAAATAGTACATATTATCACCAGTAATATGCTAACCTAATTAGATTCTTTTATACTAAAATCAATTTCTTTAATATTATTTTTTTTTAAAAATTCATTGGTTCGTGAGAATGGTCTACTTCCGAAAAAGCCGTAACGACAAGAGAAAGGTGATGGGTGTGATGACTCAATTACTAGATGCTTTGGATTTGTTATTAGTCCTTTCTTTGTCTTTGCAAAGTTACCCCATAAAATGAATACTACCGGAGTATCTTTTTCATTTACTTTACTTATTATTTCATCAGTAAATGTTTCCCAACCTAAATTTTTATGTGAAGCAGGTTTATCTTTTTCCACAGTTAATACTGAGTTTAAAAGTAGCACACCTTCTTTGGCCCAACATGTAAGATCACCAGTTTTTGCTATTTCTATACCTAAATCAATATTTAATTCTTTATAAATATTTTGAAGTGATGGTGGTAATTTTATACCGTTATTTACTGCGAAACATAGTCCATTAGCTTCTCCTACTCCGTGATAAGGGTCTTGTCCTAGTATTACTACTTTAACATCATCATAATCTGTTAGTGATAAGGCTCTTAATATATGACTTTTAGGTGGAAATATTGGTCTTTCTTTATATGCTTTGTTAATATATAAAACTATATTTTTAAAGTATTCTTTTTGATATTCTTCTTTTAATATTTCGTCCCATTTGTTTCCTACTAAATTCATGCTCTACTCCTTACTACTCATATGCACTTGGACATATTTGATTTGAATCGAAGTTTTCTATTTTATAAGTTACTTTATAATTTGATGATACTTCTTTTGTTATTTTTATTTTGCAGGAACTGATATCTTTATCTGTTTTAGGGTCTATGACAACTCTTATTTCTTTACCATTTTCTTCTTTGGTATTATTTACATTTAAAAATCCAGTATTTGCTAATGTTCCTAGAGTTGTTGTTATAGAATTAGTATCGTAGTTTAATTTACAAGCATAAATACCATATTTTTCATTTGATAAATCTCCATATTCACATTCCTCATAGTACATTTGAGAAGATGTTACTATATTTTTTATTAATGTGTTATATGATGATGTTTTTCCTTCTTCAACTGCATTTAATACATTTGGTACTATTAATACACCTAATAGGCCTATTAATATTATTACTGCGAGTAGTTCTATTAGTGTAAATCCTCTTCTATTCATGGTATCACCTATAATTATTATATAATAAATAATTTTTTATTACAAGATAGGTATTTTATTTTAT
>JAZTXT010000066.1:0-7879 GCA_045636525.1 Bacilli bacterium
TAATCCCTTATCAGTAATAGATAAAAAAGACTTAGTAACAGCAAGTACATATATAGATTCAAGTAAATTAGTTTTACCTTGAGCATTATCACCAATAATAATATTTAAATTATCACTAAAATCAATCTCTAAATTATCATAATTCCGATAATTTTTAAGTATAATTTTCTTTATTTTCATCCTGTCTTCATAATCATACTCAAAGCCTCTCTCTTACCATAAAAATGTACTCCTATATACATATATAATTATACCATAAAAGCCTTTAAAATAAAAGAAAAAAAGCATATTTTTAATACACTTTTTTACCTATTTTTAATACTAATTTATGCGGCTACGCCTAACCCGTCATAACTTACGTTATTCCTCCTCATACCAGTACAAAAATATACAGGTACTTTACTATCAAATAACATAAAAATATATCATACTAATTCATATTCTCGTGCTATTATTCTCTCATCAGAACAATATTCTATTACATACTTATTGTCTTTCCTGCAAATAATTATACCAATAGTTTTACCTTGATTTATCTTTTTTATATTTTTATCTATATAATTCATATAAATTTGTATTTGTCCAATATGTTCTTTCTTAAGTTCTGTTACTTTAAGCTCTACTACTACATAACAATTAAATTCAATATTATATAAAAGCAAATCGATATAATTATATTTATCACCTAATTTAATTTTATATTCATTTCCTATATAACAAAAGTTATTACCTAATTCTAATAAGAAATTATCTATATCTTCTAGTATTAATTGTTTTAATATTTTTTCAGATATATCAATATAATTATAACTATTCTTAATAAGTATAGGATTTTTTATAAAATCTTCGACGTGAAAGTTATTATTATTTGCTATCTTATATTTTGTTTTTTCATTCAGTCTACCAAACTCATTATTTTTTATTAATTCACCTAATTTTCTATAACTAATATTTCTTTCATATACTATATTGATATAATAACTTATTTCATTTTCATCATTTAAAATCATTAATTCAATAATATGACTCCATGTCAATTTGGTCGGCATTGCTGACCATTTTAATTTATTAGCAAATTGATAAAATTGTCTATATCTTCTTAGAGTTCTTTCATTATATTTTTTATTTAATTCTCTACTTAAGTTTAATGAATATTTTTTAATGATGTTTTCACCATAATGTTTACCTGCTTCTGCTAATAATTTACCAACATTATAATAAGTATTTAAATCACTTCTATTTTTACTATAATCTTTAACTCTTTTATATACTTCATTATTTATTAAATTATTTTTTATCTCATCATAATAATTCATTCTTACCCCCTATTTTTTTTATTATCTTTTACCTATTTCTAAGTACTTTATCATGAATAAATTTTTCTATCTTAATACACCTAGTTATTTGATTATCAACAGTATTATATTTAGCACTAATATTAAGTATTTTACCACCCTTAAAATATATCTTAGTATAGTCTTCTTCTTTAATATACCTATCTACATTATTATAACATACCCAAATACACTCTTTAGAACTAGGACTACAAGTAGGAAAAAATATAATAGCATCTCTTCCATTCATAATAATAGGAGTCTTAATACTAAAATTAAACTTATCTATAACAAATTGTCTCTGTATATTATAACTATTACCATACCATATACAACTCTTCTTTAGTAGTTTAAAACAATCCATCTCTACATTAAACTTCCTATCCTTCTCAATAACCATAGTACCATTACTATTACCTAAATCCTGTGTAAAACATAGAACATCACTATTAAGTATATAATAATTCATCTCATATCCCCCTTTCCACATATAAAAATATGTGCCCTATATTAAATCACACCCTTCTGTCGAAATATGATGAATTATGTCACTATACCCTATAAAATATAAAAAAGAACCTATTTCTAGGTTCAAAATCACTTTTTATTACGGCTATCGCCTAACCCGTCATAACTACGTTATTCCTCCATATACCATTACTAGTATATTGTAGTACTTATAATAACGTTATATTTATATATTCTTAGGAGTCCTTACTCTTATTTTACCTTTATTTTCTTTAGGCATAAAAATATTATCTTTTTCATCTACTATATGATCATTTTCAATATTATCAAAATAATCATTAGTTAATCCATCTAATTCTTGTTTTTTTTCTTGTATTTTTCCATCAATAGAATGAATTAAAAAATTTAAGGTATTCTTCTGTTCCAATATATTTTCTATTTCATCAATTTTTTTATTAAAATTATTCCTTAACAATTTAATTTTATCATAATAAACCTGTAATTTAGGAAAAATATTTATTAAAAATTTATCTAATTTATCATTTGATGCAAAAAGATATGACGTTCCGCAAATTGTTGTAAAAACCAAACCAGAAACAGCTGTTGATAAAACATAATCAAATAAACCACTTGAAATAAAGGAATTATTCCAAACAAAAAAAGTGATAATAGCACAAATAAATCCAATAGGAAAAGTAAATATCAGACATTTTTTTACTTTTTTTATAATAAATTCATTTTTCATATCACATAATTCCACACTTAACTCTTTTGATTGATTAACATTAATTTTATATCTTTCATCAAGTTCTTTTAGATTCTCTACTTTTATATTTTTCTGTTCATTCAATTCAGTTAATTCACATCTCAAAGATTGAATTAAATTTAATTTTTCCATAACAAAACCTCCATAATCTGATAATATAATAAATGAAAACAAATAAAAAGTCAATAAAAATATATCCACAATACCTGTTGATATACCAAATCTATTATATATATTACGACTATCAACACATTCTGTTGATACAATAAAATCTATATATCCATTCTTAACTTAACTATTACTCTTCTATCTACTAAAACTAAGGAGAAATCCAAAGGATTTCGGGGCGCGAAGCAAGATAAAATAAAAAAAACTCTCATTAAAGAGAGTATATATAATTAACAAGTCTTAATAGGTAATACTAATTGTACTAAAGAAGTATCTTCACTATTCTTAATAACAATTGGAGAACTATCATTATTCATACAAATAATAATCTTTTCTTTATTAAAACTCTTAATAGCATCTAACATAAACTTAGAACTAAAAGATATATTAATTTCTTTATCAGATTCTACTTCTATTTTTTCTTCTACTTTACCAATTTCAGGACTATTAGATGATATCATAAGTTCATTCTTATTTAAAGATAACTTAATAGTATTCTTATCTCTATCTGAAGTAAGTAAAGATGCTCTATCTATCATATTAAATAAATCATCAAAAGAACATTCTAGTTCAATATTAAAGTCCTTAGGTATAATATTTGAAGTAGTAGGATAAGTACCACTAAGTAGTCTAGATAAGAATACCATATTACCATACTTAAATAATACCTTATTACTAAATAAATGTATTTCTAAAGTACTATCTTCATCATCAAGCATTTTACTAAGTTCTACTAAGTTCTTACCAGGAATAACAATGTTAACATCATTCTCTATCACATGATCAATAGTAACTAACTTTCTAGCAAGTCTATAACTATCAGTAGCTAAAACTTCTAATTCATTTCCACTAATTCTAAAATTTATACCAGTAAGTAAAGGTCTAGTCTCACTAGGAGAAGTAGCAAATACAGTTTGATTAATCATTTCTTTAAATACTTCTGTGTTAATAACAATAGGTTCCTTAGTCTCATCTAAATCTAAATTAGGATATTCATTAGGATTAACCCCATTTAAATTAAATTCAGTATTATCAGTACTAATAATTAACTTATATCCATCAATAACTTCAATAGATATATCAGTATTAGGAAGTTTTCTAATTATTTCAACAATATACTTACCTCCTATTACTATACTACCTACTTCATCTAAACTAGTTAGTTTATCTTTAGGTATATATGATCTAATAGATACATCAGTATCACTAGCATATAAATATAATCCATCTTCCTTTAAATCAAACTTAATCCCAGTAAGTATAGGAATTAAGTTCTTTGTTGATATTGCTTTAGATGTATTATTTAAACTATCTAACAATATTTCTTTCTTTACTACAAATTTCATTTTTATCATTCCTCTTTCCTTTATTATTTATTAATTATTATTATTATACTGTGGATATTGTGGATATCTCAATAAATATCTTATTTTATATGCATTCATATTCCCACAACACCTGTGGATATACGATCATTTAACCACAGATTCTCTTCTTTAATTCACTTATCACCGTCTGAAGTTGATAACTTGTCTTTAAATCATTTTCTATTTTTTGATAAGCACTTATTATTGTAGAGTGATCTCTTCCACCAAAGTATGTTCCCATCTTAGGAAAAGACTCATTAGTTATCTCCCTACATAAATATATAGCTATCTGTCTAGGATAGTTAATATCTTTACTTCTCTTTTTACCTTTTAATTCTTCTATATCAAGTTTAAAGTACTCACACACTATCCTTTGTATCCTATGTACATCATTTTTATATACACTCTTATCACTAACCTTATCTTTTAAGGCTTCAACAGCACAGTCTAAAGTAACTACTCCTCTATTCATCATACTAGCATAAGCAAATACCCTGGTAATAGCTCCCTCTAACTGTCTAACATCAGAGTCATTAATATTAGCTATATACTCAATAACTTCCATAGGTATATCTTCTGCTACTTCCTGATGTGATATCTTCTTCTTTATAATATCCACCCTCAAACTAAGATCAGGTGGAGTAATATTAGCAGTTAACCCCCAATTAAATCTAGTAATAAGCCTCTCTTCTAACATTCTAAGATCATCAACACTTCTATCAGAAGCTATAATAATCTGTTTATTAGAGTCATGTAGTTCATTAAAAGTATGGAAAAACTCTTCCTGTCCCTTAGTAGCTGTCCCCAAAAACTGTATATCATCAATAATTAAAACATCAACATTTCTATACTTTTTCTTAAAAGAATCAATCTTCTCAAAACTATCCTTCTGATTATTTCTAACAGCACTAATATAATCGTTAACAAAAGTCTCACTAGATACATAAAGTACTCTCTTATTAGAATTCTTTATAATATAATTTCCAATACTATGCATCAAATGTGTCTTACCAAGACCACTCTTACCATACAAAAACAGTGGATTATAAGCTTTACCAGGCTTTTCCGCTACTGCTCTTGCCGCAGTAAAAGCAAATCTATTAGAGTTTCCAACAATAAAGTTATCAAAAGTATACTCGCTATTTAAGTTTGCAGTAGCAGAACTCTGATAAGGGACCCCCATAGTATTATCAACATTATCTGTGGACACATTCTCAATAAAACTATTTTCTTCCTCAATAATTTCATTTTCTAACTTAAATTGAAAATTAAAATTTGTATCGGTAATCGAAGTAAATATTTCTTCTATCTCATCTAAATAATTTTCTTCTAAATGTTTTTTATGTAAAGACATAGGTACCACTATAATGGCAGTCCCTTTATCTATCTTATATAATTTAGTATCTTTAAACCAAGTATCATAAGATAAGGAGGAAATACGTTCTTTAATTTTACCAAGGAAATTATTCCAAATAATCTCTGTATTCATACGCAAAACCTCCTTACTTTATAATCGCTAATATTTCGATTAATATTATTATATCTCAAATTTTTTATTTGTCTAGTCATAATTGTTAATTAACAACTAAATTAACAGTTTGTCAACAACTTTTCAACAACATAATACCATATAAAATAAAGTAAAAAAAGACTTTTCCACAAATTTTGTCAATTTATGTCGTATGTGGACAACGATTTTACTTTTCCACAGCCCTGTGGATATTGTGGATAAATAAAAAAAGCCTTATAAATCAAGGCTTTACACTAGTTATTTTTCCACTGTATCATCCACTTGTCAAATATATTAGCATTTGAACTCTGTGGAGCAGGATTAGGTATTTGCATCTTAACTATCATAGGTATTTTCATCATCTTACCAAAAGCAATACAAGTACCTGCTTGAAGTGATTTCTGCTTTTCTATAACATCTTCACTTATATTAGGAACCATTTTTTCTATATATTCCAAATCCCTAGGATGATTAATCTTAAATATTAAGAAATTACTACATTGAGAAATAACACTTTCAGATAGTTCAGTAGGTCTTTGAGTAACTAAATCCATAATAAGACCAAACTTTCTACCTTCCTTAGCAATTCTCTCAAAAATATTATATCCAAGAAGACTACTGTCAAGATCTTTTTGAACATATCTATGAGCTTCTTCAAGCATAATATGAATAGGCATTCCCCCTCTACTAGGAAGTGTTTTAAGAAAATTAAATATAATTCTAGAATATATCTTAACAAGCGCTTTAGCAAATCTATCATCAATACCCTCTAACACAAAATTAATAATTTGTGCTCTCTTATTATTACCAATAAGAATAAGTTCAGAAATATAATCATTAATAGTAATAAACTTATCATATTCAAAATATTTTCTAAGTGAGCTCTTTGCAATAGAATGAAGTTTAACCTTTAAAGCAGCAGCTTCACTATACATCTTTTCATTATTTAAATATCCTTCACTAATCAAAGTAAAGTTAAGAGCATCTTCCAAATTATCAATAGTAAAGAATGTCGGAGTATATTCTTCTTTCCACTCTGTATCATTATCAATGAATTTATTAATATAGTCTGTGATTAATACTCTCTCTGCAAACTGTCCTTGACTATCAATTTCAAAACACTTTCTAAAACTTCTAGTATATCCAATACCAGGAACCTCTACTTCTAGATTAAGTTCAGGAGTATTACATTCAGTAAGTATAGAAAATATCTGATCTCTAATTCTCGCAGATACTTGATTAGAATATAATACAGACTGTATTGCTTTAGCTATCAAATGATTCTTATATTTTTTAGATTCTTGATCATCTTTAACAAACAAACAAACAGTATTAAGCATCTTCTCTATAATCATAATCTGAGAGTATTCACTAATATCAAGTAAATTAGCATAATCATCTACTGATAAAAGCCATAAAGGTAACTTAATTAAATTATCCTTCTTATCAGTATTAGTAGTAAACATTTTATAATTATAATTAAAATTATAACTACTAATAGAATTAAATGCATTATCATATTCATCAGTATTATTAAATAAAAATATAACACTATTAAAAGGAATAAAGTTAGGCATAGTAAATAAATTTTGTACTATTCTGGCAACACCATAAGTTTTACCACTACCAGTATTACCAAATATAGCAGTATGATTACTCCACATATCATCAATATTAACTTTAATAGGACTATTATTATATAAAGGAGAAAGTCCAAGTATCATACCATGACTATCATTATATCCAGTAAGTTCTGCAAGTTCATTAGCATTAATAATCCTAATAGTAGCCTTAGTACTAGGTTTTCTAATAATACCATCATAAAACTTATTATCATGAAATTCTCCTAAGAAGTTAATCCTAGCTTCATCATGAGTAATTCCTTCTACCTCACCAAGTATCTTCTTACCTTGTTCTTCAAAGACAACATTAAGATTAAGTAAATCATCATTAATAACACTATCTATTTTAACAATAGCATAATTCTTACTAATAGTAACTATCTCTTTAAACATATAGCCCACTTCCTATTCTAAAAAAATTATACCAAAAAAATACTAAAAAAGAAATAACTTTTCCTATATTTTATCGATATTTTTCCCCTTTTATTCTATTTACAAAAAAAAAATATATAGTATAATTTCACTAGTGGTGATTACTAATATGAAAGTAGTAAAAAATAAGAATAAAAAGAAAAAGAGTTATATTAAAAAACTAAAAACTAAATTTAATAAAACTAAAGAAAAAATCAAGTCAAATCTAAAAA
>JAZTXT010000067.1:0-3689 GCA_045636525.1 Bacilli bacterium
ATAGGTATTTTTATTTATAAATATTCAAAAATATGCTATACTTATAACAAGCAAGCAATACAGTTTGTATCTTATTCAAATATATACAAAATATAATATATAAGGAGGAAATTATGAAAATATATAATTCATTAACAGATAAAAAAGAAGAGTTTATTCCAATTGAAGAAGGAAAAGTAACAATGTATGTATGTGGTCCTACTGTCTATAACTATGTACATATAGGTAACATGAGACCAGTAATAACATTCGATATGGTTTATAAATATTTCAAATACTTAGGTTATGATGTAAAATATGCATCTAACTTTACTGATATAAATCCTAAAATAACAACTGCCGCAGAAACACTAGGCATAACAGAAAGAGAAGTAGCAGATAAATTCATCAAGGCATATCTAGAAGATTTAAATAACTATAACTGTGCTGAAATAGATGAAAGACCAAGAGTAATAGACCATCTAGACGATATCTTTAATTTCATACAAGCACTAATCGATAAAGATTTTGCTTATGCTATAGATGGAGATGTATATTTTAGAGTATCAAAGATAAAAGACTATGGTGTATTATCAAACCAAGATATAAATGACTTAGTATCAGGTTCAAGAGTAGACATTGATGAAAAAAAAGAAGATCCACTAGATTTTGCTTTATGGAGAAAATCAGAAAGAGGAGAAACTTTTGATAGTCCTTGGAGTAAAGGAATACCAGGATGGCACACAGAGTGTGTCGTAATGATAAACAAACTATTCGGACCTAAAATAGACATCCATTCAGGTGGAGTAGATTTAAAGTTCCCACATCACGAAAATGAAATTGCTCAAAGTATAGCACTAAATAATAACTATATAGCTAACTATTGGATGCACAATGGACATATCAATATAGATAATCAAAAAATGAGTAAAAGTCTAGGTAACTTTATATTAGCAAAAGATTTCATAAAAGAGCATACAGCCAATGTAATCAAAATAGCACTATTTAATACCCATTATAGATTACCAATAAACCTAACATCACAAGTATTTGAAGAAGCGCAAAATATAGACACAAAAATAAAAACAGTATTAAAGACGGCTAATCTACAAATAAATATAAATAATCTTGGAGAATTAAATAATAACACAAAAGATAACACATTGGAAGAATACATGAATGATGATTTTAGTACACCTAATGTTATAACTCATCTTTTAAACTTGGTAAAAGAACTAAATAACGAACTAAGAAACAAGGGAGAAAACATATTATTATTAACAAATAAAATATTAACAATAACAAATGTTTTAGGTCTAGTATACGATATGCCTGTTCTAACTGAAACGCAAAAAGATACATATAATAAATGGAATGAAGCTAGAATAAACAAAGATTTTGAAAAAGCAGATGAATATAGAAATATATTAATAAATGAGGGTATACTATAAAAGAATAAGGAGGAAGGAAATGTATTACGATATTTTAATATTTATAGGACTAGGAATATCATTAATTGCTCAAATAATAGTAACAACTTCATACAGTAAATATAAAAAAGTACAAAATAACAAAGATATAACAGGATTCGAAGTGGCAAGAAAAATACTAGATGAAAATGGACTACAAGATATTATGATATTAGAAACAAAAGGTAATCTAAGTGACCACTACGACCCAACTAGAAAAGTAATAAAACTATCAACAGACATATATCATGGTACAAGTATAGCATCTTCATCAGTAGCAGCTCATGAATGCGGTCATGCAATACAAGATAAAGTTGGTTATAAACCAATGCGTATAAGAAGTAAAATAGTACCTACTGTAAACATATGTACAAAACTAGGATATATAGCAATTGCAATAGGAGCGATATTTTCTTATCAATTATATAATTTAATAGAAATAGGAATAATATTATTAGCAACTATACTAGTATTTGAACTAATAACATTACCAGTAGAATTTAACGCATCAAAAAGAGCTCTAGAGGAATTAGATAAATTAAAATTAATAGGAAACGAAGAAAAAGGAAAAGCAAAAAGTATGTTATCATCAGCAGCATTCACATATGTAGCTTCCCTAATAACAAGTTTTCTTCAAATACTAAGATTGGTATTAATTTTCGGTAGAAGAAATGATTAATCTTCTACTTTTTTATTGTAACATAAACATTATTGTGATATAGTAAAAAGAAAAAACAAAAGGAGCAATCAACATGCCACAAAACTACTATAATGATTTTATCAATTTTTTTAAAGAACATAATTTATATAATAAAGAAACATTCGATTATATAGATAGAAATTCTACAAAAATTGATTATAACGATGAAAAGCAAGCAGCATTTATAGGTTGTTACTACATATGTAATAATCAAAATATTCTACAAAAAATAAAACTTTGTGTCCCCTATATAACAAGCCCAATCACTACATTAATAAACATACATGAATACCTCCATGCTATTGAATTATATAATAAAATTGGTAAAAAATATCAAAAAAAAGATACCGAAGAAGTATTGCCAATGCTATATGAATTATTATACTTTTTAGAAAATCCTACCAAAGAACTAAAATCATATTTAATTGCACTAAATAACAAAATTAAAAACGATAGTGAAGAATCATACAAAATAGCTCTTTCAATTGAAAATGAATTATTAAAATATTTTAAAGAAAAAAATCCTTCTTTAAAAAAACTGCAAACTAAAGTAATAAAATTAACAAAAGAATATAAAAAAAATAACACCACTACAAAATAGTAATATTCAAATTCAAATATGAATATTTGCTTTTTTTTTTATCTTATGATACAATTATTGCGGTGGTCATTTTATGAAAATTAATACCGTAGAACTAATAATATCCGCAGTAAGAGAAAGTCAGTACCCTACTGACAATAAAAAAGAATTCTTACTAGTAGGAAGAAGTAACGTAGGAAAAAGTAGTTTTATAAATACTATAATAAATAGAAAGAGTTTTGCAAGAACATCTGCAACTCCTGGTAAAACGCAAACACTAAATTTCTACAAAATAAATGAAGAATTCTACCTAGTAGATGCTCCAGGTTATGGCTTTGCAAAAGTAAGAGATTCATTAAAGAAAAAATTCGGACTAATAATAGAAAATTATCTTAAATCAAGAGAAAATCTTCAAATGGTATTTCTACTAATAGATTTTAGACATAAGCCAACTGAAGATGACGTATTAATGTATGAATATTTAAAATACTATAACATACCAGTAACAATAGTATGTACAAAAACAGATAAAGTATCTAAAAATAGTCATGAAAAAAACAAACGTGCAATACTAAAAGAACTAAAACTAGAAAATGAAAATAATATAATACTATTTTCTAGTATAACAAAAAACGGTAAAAATGAAGTATATGATGAAATTGCGAAATATTTAAATTAAGTTTCCAATTTCATCTTTTTTCATACATTACTATGGAAGAATTAATTTCACTTCATAATTTGTTTAAAAACTTCCCTCGGGTTAAAAATTTCAAATCAGGAAAAGAAACAAAAGAAAAAAATAATACACTTCATTTTATTCCTAAAGTTTTTGTTAGAGGGATATTAGTACCTTTAACAGCAGCTTTATTATTAACTGGTTGCAGCAATTTTGCAACCGAATATCTAAATAATTACTATAATTCCCCTACTAGTTCTCAGGTTAGTAAAGAACCACAAATTG
>JAZTXT010000068.1:0-2139 GCA_045636525.1 Bacilli bacterium
ATAATATAATAGATAAAATAGATATTAATAATAAAAAAATATATATCAAAGATATAAAAGGATTATTTTAAATAGTTTACATTTAAACCATAATATATTATAATAATTAAATGAAAGAAGGAAATTGTATGAAGATAGATGTATTAACATTATTTCCTAATATGTATGATAACTTTCTTACAGAATCAATTATAAAAAGAGCAATAACTGATCAAAAAATAGAAATAAACATACATAACATTAGAGATTATACAATATATAAAAATAGTAAAGTTGATGATTATCCATTTGGTGGCGGTGGTGGCATGGTTTTAATGTGTGACCCAATATTTAGAGCAATAGAAACATTAAAGCAAGAAGGTACTATTGTAATAATGATGACACCATCTGGAAGAGTATTCAAACAAAATATAGCATATGATTTGTCTAAAAACAAACATATAATAATACTATGCGGTCACTACGAAGGGTTTGACGAAAGAATAAAAACAATCGTTGACTTAGAACTTTCTATCGGTGATTACATACTAACAGGCGGAGAACTTCCATCAATGGTAGTAATGGATTCCATCATAAGATTAGTAGGAGGAGTAATAAATAGCAATTCCCTTACTAGTGAAAGTTTCAACGACAATCTTCTTGATTATCCAAATTATACCAAACCTATCGACTATAGAGGTATGAAAGTCCCAGAAGTATTGTTAAGTGGTCATCATAAGAATATAGAAGAATTTAGGCACAAAGAAAGAGTAAGATTAACCAAAGAAAATAGGCCAGACTTACTAGGGGGTCAAAATGAAAAGTAATTATTTCATAAGTAAAGATAATAAAACTGGCGAAGTAGTATATTTAGAATATAACAAAAACGGTTATAAGGTAACACCCAAAACCAAAAAGAAAGATGCAATTGAAGTAAATAAAATCATTTTTGTATCTCCTACGCTAACCGAAAAACTATTAAAAAAGAAAATAAATAGTAAAATATCGAAATTACTTTTAGAATTGAATACTTTTTATGATGAAGATAATAGCGACCCCGACTCTGAAGGCATAAGAGTAAGAAATCAGTTAACAGACGCAGAAAGACTAAAGATAAACCTAATAAACAATTATAAAAAATATTTAGATGGAAACTATACTAGTTTAACACTAAAAAAAATACAAATTATTATTGATGGATATCAATCAAGAATGAATGCAATAATAAATAAAAAACAAAAGGAACTTTTTATCCAAATGATGTCTAGACAAAATACCGTAGAAGAAGATACAAAAAGAGGAAAAGGAAGATAATTTTTCCTCTTTTTCTTTACAAAAAATGTATTATCTGCTATTATATATAACGCAAAAAAAGAGGGATAAATATGAATTTATATAATAAAGAGCATCAAAAAACAAATTTTACAATCAATCCAAAGTTCAAACTAGGTACAGGATCATATGGAAGTGTGTACAAAATAGATGAACAAAAATGTATAAAAATATACAAATATGCAGGTTCAGTTCAGTTAGAGATGCTACAAGTGATTAACGATTTGAATTTACCAAATTATTATAAAATATTAGATTTCTATTACAATAAAAACAATACATTCAAAGCTCATACTATGAAATATTATTCTCAAAAAGAAATAGACATACTTACGATGCCTGTAGAATATTCACTAGATAATATCACAGTTCTTCTATCAGCAGTAAATACATTAACATCAAACAATATATTAATTTGTGATATGCATACAGAAAATATAATTATGAATGATAGCAGTATAATAATAATAGATACAGATTTATATACATTTAATAAATATTTTAATTTAGAAATTAAAAATTTATCAGCTCTAACAGATTTATATCTAAATTTATACTTAGAGGCGATCATTAATTATCATCCAGAATATGATATATCTGAGGTAAAAGAAATAATATACGATATTTATAATAAACGCAATACAAATCCACAAGTTGCATTATACGAAGAAATACGTAATTACAAATATCCAATTGATTATATAAAGAAAAGAGTAAAATGATACTCTTTTTTATTACACAAATAGCAAACAATTGTTTTAATTTTATAAACAACTTATTGACTAAGAAGATTCAATATTATATAATTAAATAGAAGGTGATATAATG
>JAZTXT010000069.1:0-6070 GCA_045636525.1 Bacilli bacterium
TGTTAAGTATAATATATATTTCTTTTCTGTTAGAATTGATGGGTTAATATTTAGTACTCCAAAGAATATACTTGTAAATGTTAGCATTAATAATATAATGCCAATACTTTTTAATATGTTTAATAATTTATTTTTCATTTGATCACATCCTCTTATATTATACCAATATTTTTTTAAATAATCTATATTAAGATAAAATATAGTGTTTGTTTGACATTTTTATTATTATTTTTATTGTAAATATTATTTTATTATGATAAACTGAAAGTATATTTAGGAGGTATATGATGGAAGAATTAAATAAACAAAGAAAAGATTATTTAACATGGGATGAATTTTTTATGGGAGTTGCACAGCTTGCAGCAAAAAGAAGTAAAGATCCATCTACACAGGTTGGAGCTTGTGTTGTAAGTTCTGATAATAGAATACTGTCTGTTGGATATAATGGTACTCCAAATGGTTATGATGATAAATATTTTCCTTGGGATAGAGAAGGAGAAGAACTAGAAACTAAGTATTTATATGTAGTACATGCAGAGAGAAATGCTATACTAAATTATAGAGGTAGCAGTAGAGATTTAGAGGGGGCTAAAATATATGTTGATTTGTTTCCTTGTAATGAGTGTGCGAAGGAGATTATTCAGTCTGGTATAAAAGAAGTATATTACTTAGATGATAAATATGCTCATACTAATGGTGTTATTGCATCTAAAAGATTATTTGATGCGTGTGGTGTTACTTATAAATGTTTAAAGAAAACTAAATAATTAATATGTCATTTATTCGACATATTTTTTTCTTTTTATTTCATATAATGGTAAAGAGGTGGAAATATGAAGAAGGCATATTTAGGTATTGATATAGGAAGTATATCTACTAAAGGGGTAGTTATTGATGAGGATAATAATATTATAGCTAGTAGTTATTTATATACTGAGGGTAATCCTATTAATGCTACTAAAAAGGTTATTAAAGAATTAAAAAGAAATATAAATCATAATGAATATAAAGTAGTTGGTGTTGGTACTACTGGGTCTGCAAGAAAGTTAATTGGTACGATACTAGGTGCTAATACTATAAAGAATGAAATTACCGCACATGCAATTGGTACTATGAGTGTTTATCCTGATGTTAGGACTATATTTGAGATAGGTGGACAAGATTCAAAGATTATAATAGTTGATAATGGTATTGTTACTGATTATGCTATGAATACTTTATGTGCTGCTGGTACTGGTTCTTTTTTATCTAGTCAGGCTAAGAGACTTGGTATTCCAATAGAAGAATTTGGAAGAATTGCACTAACTAGTAAAAATCCTACTAAAATAGCTGCTAGGTGTACTGTATTTGCTGAATCTGATCTAGTACATAAATCACAAATAGGACATAAAAAAGAAGATATAATAGCAGGACTATGCTATGCTATTGTTAATAATTATTTAAATAATGTAGGTAAAGGTAAGAAGATAAAGGCTCCTATTGTATTTCAAGGAGGAGTATCTAAAAATATTGGTGTTGTTAGGGCTTTTGAAGATGTTATTCAAGAGAAAGTTTTTGTTGATGATAACTCCCATTTACTGGGTGCTCTTGGAGTAGCTATTTTATCAAAAGAAAATAAAGAAGTAGAGTTTTCTTTTGATATAGAAGATATTAGTTTTGAAACAAGAGGTTTTGAATGTATGGGGTGTGCTAACAATTGTGAAATAATAAAAGTTATGAGGAATAGAGAGGTTATAGATTCTTGGGGTAATAGATGTCCAAAAGGGGAATTGATTCACAAATAAAGATAAACATCATAATATATATAGGAGGTTAATTATTATGTATGATGTTTATCAAATAAGAGTAGGAGATACAATAGATAGTATAGCTAATATTTATGGAACTACTAGTGAGGTTATAAGAAGATTAAATCCTAATAGTGGATTTGGGGTAGGAACAGCAATAGTTGTACCTAGGATGAATCAATATTTTGAAATGTATAATATAGAGAAGGGGGATTCTTTGTATGATATAGCAAGAAGATATAATACTGATTATAATTTGTTAGCACTACTTAATGGTCTTAATGTTAATGATTATATTTATCCTAATACTATGATTATGGTACCTAAGAGAGATATTAAATATTATATTACTAGGGAAAATGATACTCTTAATTCTGTTAATAGAATGCTTGGTAGTGATATTAATAAATTACTTAACGAAAATAATAATATATATTTAAAAGAAGGACAATTAATTGTTTACAAAGATTAGAATTATTTATTTAAAATAGTTCTTTTTTATTGCTATTTATTCCTAATTATTGTATAATTTAAATAGGAAAATAGGTGATATAAACTATGAATAAAAAGAAAATAATAATAATTATATCAATAATAGTAGGAGCATTAGTAATAGTGGGTCTTTATGGTACTATGGCTACTGGTGAGACTGCTCTTACAGGAGATAATGTATATAACATTACTCTTACTGGTAATAGTAATGAAATAGCAGTACCCGCAGGTACTAGTAAAACGGTTATATATCAAGTAACTAATACTAATAAAGGTAAAGTAAATTATGGTCTTACTTTTGCTGGAGATAATATAGAAGTAAAGGTATATGATGATAGCATAGATTCAGAAACAGGATTAATAGATTATGGAGAAACAAAATTTGTTAAACTAATAATAACTAATACTGGTACCACTGATAGTACTGCTTCAGTAAAAACAGTACTAGGTTATGAAAATGATAGTAACCTTAATCAACCTAATTTAGTACCTAGTGGACATAGTTTTGTTACTGAGAGTTATAGTCCGCCGAGACCTGTTTATTTAATTAGTTATATAAAAAACTTATATACGTCAGGTACTCCAACATTAATAACACAAGATGTAACTAACGATACATATTATTACTCTTATCAAGATACAGGTAAAACATGGGGACTTATGAATGATGGATTAAAAATAGATAATACTTTGGATGCAACAACTACCGGACTAGCTACTACTATAACAGATACTAATGCACTTACTAGTGGTACAGAAGGTAATATAAGATATTTTGGTCCAAGTGCATCAGTAAATAACTATATATATTTTAACTGTGAAACATATCCTGACACTAACTGTGAACTATGGAGAATAATAGGGATAGTAGATGGTAAAGTAAAGATAATAAAAGAACAATCTATTGGTAATCTTGCATGGGATCAAGATAAGAATCAAGATTCAACTAAAACAACATATAATAACAACTGGACGACATCATCCCTTCAAGAATTTTTAAATGGATTATATTATAACAGAGGAACAAAAGATGAACATGCTTATTATTCGGATTCATCAGGAACAACCATAAAAACACTGTATTTATCAGACATTGGAATAACAGAAGCAACAAGAAACAATAATATAATATCAGAGTCCACTTGGTATCTAGGAGGATATTCAAGATCACCTGGTTTATATCCAAATGATATATATAATTATGAAAGAACAAATAAGGTAGGGACAACAATATATAGTACTAATGACTTTACAATAAATAAAAACATAGGATTAATGTATCCAAGTGACTATGGATATGGTACAGACTTAACAAAATGCAGTAAGGATATTTATAATTACGATACTGTATCTGCATGTAAAACAAATAACTGGCTATTAAAAAGTGATTTTCAATGGGTAATTACCCCGAATTCGTCTCGTGCGTATCTTGCGTGGTATGTGAATTCGTCCGGCTTTATTAACGACAACAGCGTCTGTAATACTCCTGGTGTGCGCCCAGTCCTTTATCTAAATTCTGAACTAGGTATAGAGTCAGGGCATGAAGGAACAAGTACAGATCCATATAGAATTAGCGTAAGCTAATTCGTAGTTTGATAGGAAGAATATGACAGAAAAAATGGCGAATGAGGGAGAAAACCGAAGATGCCATGGCGACTATAAGTCGTCCGAAAAATATATATCCCCCTTAAGCGGGAAGTGATGATTTTTCTTTTTAGAGACCTTAGGCTCTAAAAAGCCCAGAGAGACTACAGGCTCGAAGGGATAAACAAGAAAGAAGGTATATTATGATACTTAGAAGACCTTATGCTTTTTTGATAAAGCATTTTAGATTAATACATTTAATATTATTTGTATTATTTGGGTATATTACTTATAAGGCAAATAATATGCTTTCTTTTTTTAAAGATTATATAAGTAATAATGGAAATTTTGTTTTTAGTGCTAGTGAATATATTAATTATTTTATATTTGTTTCAATATTTTTAATTTGTGTAATATCTATTATTGTTTTCTTTTTAATGAGGTATAAGAAAAAGCCTAAACTCTTTTATATAGTACTTATTGTTGTTAGTGTACTTAGTTTTATTTTGTTTATATATTTATATAATAGTATTAAGATATTAGAGATTAGTGTAGTCAGTGGTAGGGAAATTAGATTTTTAAGGGATATAAGTGGATTTAATTTTTGGATGTTATTTTTGTTATGTATACCGGTACTTATTAGAGGATTAGGTTTTGATATTAAAAAATTTAATTTTAGTAGTGATTTGCAAGAACTTAAATTAGATGAGAGAGATAATGAAGAAGTAGAAGTAAATATTGATTTGAGTTCTGATGGTGTTAAGAGAACTGGAAGAAGAATAGGGAGAGAACTTAAGTACTATTACGTTGAGAATAAATTTATTTTGAATATTATTTTTGGTATAATAGTTGTTGTTCTCGTGCTTATGTACCCTTTTAATACTTTTGTTGTTAATAGAGATTTAAATGAAGGTGAAATACTTGGTACTAGTTATTTTAATATTAAGATTAATGAATCTTTTGTAAGTGATAGAAATAGAACTAGTAAAGATAATAGTTATGTAATACTTAATGTTAGTGTTATAGGGAAGATAGATAAATATAAATTAGATTTAGATGAATTAGTACTTGATAGTGGTGATAATAAGTATATACCTAGTTTGAAATATTATCTATATTTTAGTGATATAGGTAATGGATATAAGAATAATGTACTTAGTACTAATGAGTATAGTGAATATATATTAGTGTATAATATTAAGAGTGATGACAAAGATAATAAATTAATGTTTAGTTATTTGGGTAATGAAAAAGAAATAAAATTGAGTCCTAAAGATTTAGATTAATTATTCAGGAGGGATATTATGATTAATGGAAGACAGGAAGATTTGAGTAAGGTTTTTGATAGAACTTGGAAGGCTAATCATAATGATGTGGCTAAAAGAGGTAGAGAAAGAGAAAAGGCTTTTATGAATATGATGTTTGGTAATAAAAGTCAAAGTAATGGATTTTTGATTCCTGGTAAGAGAGCTGAAACACTTCATAATAATATGAATAATGCTTTTATGGCTCAGAGACAAAATAATTTAAATAATATAGTGAAGAAGTGGAAGTAATGGTTGATTTATATAAGTATGAAAATGAACTTTATGATAAGGGATTAAAGTATATTGGTGGAGTAGATGAAGTGGGCAGAGGACCACTTATTGGTAGTGTAGTGGCTGCATGCGTTGTTTTACCTAGAGATTTTGTGTTAGAGGGACTTACTGATTCGAAGAAACTATCTGAGAAAAAGAGAGATATGTTTTATGATATTATTATGGAAAATGCTATAGCAGTGGGTATTGGTATAGTTGATGAAAAGAAAATAGATGAAATTAATATATATGAAGCTACTAAGGTTGCTATGAAAGAAGCTATTAGAAATACTAATATTAAATTAGATCATGTTCTAATTGACGCAATGCCTCTAGAAATTGATGTAAATACTACTAGTATTATAAAGGGAGACTCTAAATCAATTTCAATAGCGGCTGCTTCCGTTATAGCTAAAGTTACTAGGGATAGAATGATGTATGAACTAGATAAAAAGTATCCTATGTATGATCTTGCTAGTAATAAGGGTTATGGTACTAAGAAGCATATTGAGGCTATAAAAGAATATGGTATTACTAAATATCATAGACTTAGTTTTAAACCTGTAAGTGATTATATAGATAAGGTTATTAATTAAATGTATTTTAGAATTCTAATGAAAAATTAGAATT
>JAZTXT010000070.1:0-5462 GCA_045636525.1 Bacilli bacterium
ATAAATATTATGATATAGATAGAAATATTATATATGTTAATGGTTATGATTTATGTGATTATAGTTTAGCAGATATTAGGAAATATGTTACTTATATATCACAGAATGAAATGTTATTTGCTGGAACTATAAGAGATAATATTATACTTGATAGGAATATAGGGGAGGTGGAGTTTTTAAATATTTGTAAGATTCTTCATATTGATGAGATAGTTAAGAACAATATTTTAGGATATGATTATATGATTGAGGAAGGTGGTGTTAATTTATCAGGAGGACAAAGACAGAGGATAATACTAGCTAGAAGTTTACTTAAGAATAGTAACGTAATTATGATAGATGAGGGTTTAAATCAAGTTGATACTCAGTTGGAGAGAGAAATACTGAATAATATATTTAAATATTTTTATGATAAGACTTTTATTATTGTTTCTCATAGGAGAGAGAATATTGATTTATATAATAGAGTTATTAAAATTAGTAATGGTAGAGTAAAAAAGATGGAGGAGAAATATAGAGGATGGAGTATATAGATAGTGTGATAATTCTACAAAGAAAAATAAATCTTTTAGTGTATGTTTATATAATGATTATTATTGTAATAATACTTTCCCTAATTATATTTTTTATATTATGTCATTATAAAACTTATTACACTATTAGAGGAGTGGTTATTAATGAAGATAATTGTTTCTATATAAGGATTTATGCTCCGCTAGAGAAAGTTAAATATATTACTGATAATGATGTTGTTATGATAAATAGGAGAGAATATAAGTATAATGTTGTTATGATTGATAGTGAGTATTTTACTGATAATATATTTACTTACCAGATAGTTAAGATAGAAGCTCAATTGGATAATAACTATAAATTTAATAATTTAACAATAGATCTTAAATTTTTAAAGGATAATAAAAGAATTATTGATTACATAATAAAGTAGGAGGAGATATGAGAGAATTAAAAAAGGCGGAAATGATTAGAATAGAAGGCGGTGCTAATCCATTGATGATTACTTCAATAGTGGTTTCAATTATAACCTTTTTAGTAGGGGCGTTTCATGGCTATTCTAATCCTAAGACTTGTAATGATTAAGGAGATTTATATGAGAGAATTAAATAAAAAAGAAATGTTGGATATAGATGGGGGAACTAGTATTACTGGTTCAATGTTAAATGCTGTTTATAAGATTATAGAGACTGTTTATTCTATTGGAGAATCACTTGGTAGTTATATTAGAAGAGTAGTAGAAAAGAAGATGTGTGATATATAAAATATTAAAAGAGTAAAATAAGAGACTTTAATTTTACTCTTTTTACTTTGGTAAAAAAACGAGTTTATAATAAAAATATTAAAGTTATATTAATAAAATGAATTTAATTGGTGGTGGTATTGTCTAAAATTAAAACTATAAAAAAATAAATCATCTTTTGTAAAGAAAATAAATATTTTATTAATTATGTATTCTGATCTTCTATATTGGTATATAACTGTAAAGATATATGATAACCAATATGTATGAGTTCTTGTTAGGTGAATACTTGGTCTGTATAAAAAGTAAGAATAATCATATTTTTCGAAAAATGTTGTTATTTCTGCTTGTAAAATATAATAAATAGTGTTATAATCTTTAATGAAAAAGCGGAAGGAGGGATAAGGATGTCAGCAGGAACTAAAGTAACCGTAAGTGTTAGAAATAATGATGTTGAATTTGCTTTAAGAAAATTTAAGAATCAAGTAGCACGTAATGGTAATCTCTCTAAAGCTAAAGAAAGAGCAGAAGGATATAAAAAACCAGGAGTTAGATTAAAAGAAGAAAAGAAGAAAAATACTATTAATTCTAGAAAGAATAATAGAAAGAATTATTAAGAGGAGCTAGATATTATGTTATCAGAGAGAATTAATAATGATTTAAAAGAAGCAATGAAGAATAAAGATAGCTTTAAACTTGGCGTTATTAGAATGATTAAAGGTGCTATGCAACTTGAAAAATCTAACCCAAGAGCAGAACTTACTGATGATGATGTAATTAAAGTTATATCAAAACAGATTAAAATGAGAAAAGAATCTATTACTCAGTTTGAGGCTGCTGGTAGAGATGATTTAGCAGAACAAAATAAAAAAGAACTTGAAATACTAAATGCTTATATGCCAGAGCAACTATCTTTAGTAGAAATAAATGTAATACTTGACAAAGTATTTGAAGAAGTTAAACCTACATCTGTAAAAGATATGGGAATGATTATGAAGACTTTATCACCTTTAGTAAAAGGTAAGGCAGATATGTCTTTAGTAAATAGTTTAATTAAAGAAAGACTTGGATAGTTTTTCTTTTTTTTATTATATTTTTATTTTGATGTTACATAATAATAATGGTGATATTATGAATAAAGATAGTTATAATGAAGGTTTATTTAAATTTATAGAGAAGGCTACTTGTAGTTTTACTTGTGTTAGTGAAATTAAAAAATTACTTCTTAATAGTGGTTACACAGAACTCTGTGAAGGAGATAAGTGGGATATCAATGTAGGTAAATATTTTGTTATTAGAAATGATTCCTCTATTATTGCCTTTAATATAGGTAATAATTACAGGGATAGTTTTAATATTATATGTAGTCATGGTGACACTCCTGGTTTTTCTTTAAAGCCGAATAGTGATATATATGAATATGATTATTTGAAACTTAATGTTACTCCATATGGTGGTATTTTAAATTATGGGTGGATGGATAGACCACTCGGAATAACAGGAAGAGTTATTTATAAAGATGAAGATATGTATAAAAAAAGGATTATTAATCTAGATGAACCTAAATGTGTTATACCAAGTGAAGCTATACATCAGAATGATACTGCAAATAGTAATTTGGATCTGAATAGTCAGATTGATATGATACCTATTATTAGTTTTACTGATAATAAAAATATTGTTAATGATATTTTGAGTAAATATGTAGAAAATAAGTATATATGTGATTATGATTTGTTCTTGTATAGCATGGATAAACCAATGTATGTTGGGGTTAATAATGAAATGATATTATCTCCTAGAATTGATGATTTAACTTGTACTTATGCTAATGTTTTAAGCTTTGTAGAAAGTAATAATGACAATAATATTAATGTTTTGTGTATATTTAATAGTGAAGAAGTAGGTAGTCTTACTATGGAAGGAGCAGATTCTAGTTTTCTTATGGATATACTTAAGAGAATATGTGCATTTTTAGAAATTGATATTTCTACATCACTATATAACTCTTATGTTGTTAGTGCAGATAATTTTCATGCTGTTCATCCTAATCATCCTAATAAG
Organism: Bacilli bacterium; assembly: GCA_045636525.1. Taxonomy (GTDB): domain Bacteria; phylum Bacillota_I; class Bacilli_A; order RF39; family UBA660; genus CAG-302. The sequence goes on from JAZTXT010000070.1 coordinate 3,320, forward strand.
AGTGATGTTAGTAATATGGGTTATATTAATAAAGGAATTCTAATAAGCAGGGAGTCTGGTACTATGACTGATGGAATGTCATCCAGTATATTTAAGGAAATATGTAAAAATTCTAATGTTAATTATCAGGATTATGTATCTCGTAATGATATGACATGTGGAGGTACTTTATCAGGATTATGTACAAGACATGTTAGTACTACTTCAATAGATGTAGGTATTCCTCAACTTGCTATGCATTCTGCAAATGAAGTGGTGGGAAGTACGGATACTTATGATATATATAGGGTATTTAAGAAATTTTATGGTACTTCGATTAGAAAGGATACAGATGGATTTAAACTTATATATAAATAAAAAACATACATATTGATTTGTATGTTTTTTTTATTAATAGTATGATAAAATAACAATTTATGGTCTAGTTATTTTATTAATATATTTATTATTATTATATTGAATTCTAATTATGTTTTTGATATTATAATATATAATTAGAGAAACAGAGTATCTATATGGAGATAAAATCCTGGTAAAAGGAGATGTATAATGAAAGCTTATATAAATATTGAAAATTCACATACTCGTGAAGTGAAAACAATAGAGTTACCAATAATAGAATTTATAGAAGATAAAATTATTAAATTTGATATAAATTCCTTGAATGAAGAAAAAATGAAAATGTTAATTGATGCAATTTCGGAGTTACCAGAACTAGCATATACAAATATTGAAATGTTTTTTATTGATAAAGAAAATATTCCAAATTTTGGACCGGATTATGATTTTTATATAAAAGATAATACTTTGGTTGGTTTTTATAATAGATATATATATGTTAGAAATGGGATGAAATAATGAATTTGTTTGGTGGAATATTTGATTTTTTAAATTTTGTGGTGGGAGTATAAATCCGCTTTTTGCTTATATATTTATTTCAGTATGTTTATGAATTTAATACTGTTTGAAAACAAAAATAAAAACTTACGTAACCATAAAGGTTCGTAAGTTGTATTCTAATGGGACTGTTGTCGTAGACGTCTACAACCATTTTTAGTTGATTTAGTTTATATCTTGTTTTTCGTTATTTATAATATAGGATGTATATCTGCCATCTCCAATTTTTAATATTAATTCTTCGTTTATCAACTCATTTAGTGCTTTTTCTATTGTTGTTACACTTATATCTGGGCATATTTCAGTAATTTGTTTTTTAGATATTTTAGATATATTTTTTTCAATAAGTAAGAGAATTCTTTCTTTTGCTGTCATTTTTTTGTTTGTCATATATTCTATTCTGTTTGAAAAATCTTTGTATGCTCTTAAAATTATACTTAAATAATATTCGGAAAAAAATGAATAATCATTATTATTGTTGTGCCAGTTAATGGAAGAACTTTTTAAAGTGTCATAATAACTTTCTTTTGTATTTTCAACTATTTTTTCAATACTTACATATTTACCAACAATATATCCATTTTGATATAATAAAAGTAATGTTAATAATCTACTCATTCTTCCATTTCCATCAGTAAATGGATGAATACTTAAAAAATCCAAAATGAATATTGGTATTAATAATAAAGGATCTATTTCTTTTTTTCGTATTAATTCATTATAGTTTTTACATAGATTATCGATTGCAATAGGTGTTTCAACCGCTGAAACAGGTTTAAAACGTATCTTTTTATTTCCAAATTTGTCTGTTTCTTCAATAACATTATCACTCATTTTATATTTACCACCAATAGATGTAGAACTATATTTATATAATGTTTTATGAAGTTGCAAAATGATGTTTGATGTTATTGGTATGTTATCATAGTTTTCATGAATTAGTTCAAGTACATCACGATATCCTGCTATTTCTTCTTCATTTCTATTCTTTGGTGCTACTTTTTCACTTACAAGTTCTTTTATTCTTGAATCTGTTGTTTTAATTCCTTCTATTTTATTTGAATATTCTGTACTTTGAATTTTAGCTATATTTAACAAATTTGTTAAACTATCTTTTTTTGTTTCTATATATAGATCTTGCTTTCCTTTATATTCATGTATTAGAGAAATTGTATTTATTATATTAGATGTAAATAATTTCTTTGCTTCTGTTTCTAAATTAAATATTTTCATTTTTCTTTCTCCT
>JAZTXT010000071.1:0-2315 GCA_045636525.1 Bacilli bacterium
CTTTACCCTTTTAAACAAAGAATATATTATTTTTGTCACTAGCACATACTATTTTAGCACTATTATTTTTACTTCTTAATTGTTCTTCTACTATATCCCTAAATTCATATTTATTATCTTCATCTGAATGATTAATTACAATTAATGGTGTTTTAACTTGTGCCATATAATTTATATTTTCTTGTGCTTGAATATGGCTACTCCAAGTAGACAGTTGATATATTTTACATTTTTTCTTATAATACATTCCTTCTATTTTCACTTCTGTTGCTTCTTTTCTTTGAAGTTCGTGTCCAACAGTACCTTCTCCTTGGTATCCCGCTAAAACAAAACTACATTTAGGATTTTCAATCATAGCTTTAACATGATTTATTATTCTCCCATTAGAAAACATCCCACTTGAACTTAAAACAATTTTTACTTCACTTTTATTACAAGCTACCTCCATTGACTTTTCGTAACTACTTATATAATGAAATTTATCCCATGACATTACTTCTTGCCAATATGCCTTATCTTCTCCGTCTAATATTGATAAATATATATTATTTAAATTTAGTCCTAATACACCATCAACATATATATTATATTGAAAGTTTTCATCATCCTTAAAATTTCTATATAAAAATTCCATCATAGTTTGCTGTCTAGCTTGTGCAAATACTCCTAATAATATACTTCTATTATGACTTAATTCATCTAAAATAAATTTTTTAAACTCTTCTCGTTCTCTATCACATTCTTTTTTTGATTTAAAACCTCTATCTAAACTATTATAAGTTGCTTCAAACATACTGAAATTACTAGAAGTAACTATATCTTTTTGTGGTACAAATGGTTGTTGATTATATATAGACCCTAAATCACTTGTAAAATGAAGTTTTTTTACTTGTCCAGTAGGAGTTTTTATATATAAAATAAGTTGGCAACTTCCCAATATATGTCCAGCATTGACAAATTGAAAACTTACCACATCGTCTAATTTATGTATTTCATTCATCGAATAAGTTTCACATTTATTCATAAGTAAATACACATCTTCTTCTGTATACAATGGCTCTATATTACGTTTCTTACTATTTATTGCCCTAACATTTTTATTCATTATAAAAGCACCATCTAATAACATAGGAGTTAGTAATTTTGCATTAGCTTCATTTGATATTAATTTACCATCAAAGCCATTTGGTATTAATGAAGGTAAATTTCCAATATGGTCAAAATGTCCATGTAAAACAAAAGCATATTCTATTTCGTTATGTGGAATACTTTCTACAATTTCTTTATTATACAAATATTCAGTATATAAATCTTTGTTGGTTTGATTTCCACCCAATTCTATTAGTAATCTTTTATATCCTCCATTTTTCAATGGTATACTAACTAGAGTAGCAGACCCCGTAACTTGATGTCTATTTTTACCTACTATCTCTACTATTATTTTATTTTTATTTTTCTTACTAATACTATATGGATTTCTTGATTTTTTATTTCTTTTTTCTATTATTTTTAAATTTTCTTTTCTATTATCGAATATATCTCCGTTTATATATTCAATTTTATTATCTACACCTAATATATAATTTGGTAATAATATATTACGACCCTCTACATTTCCAACTATACATTTTTGTTTTTTATCCCATCTAACATCTTTAATCAAATCAATGTCTTCTAAGTCAACTTTAATTACGTCATCAATTCTTTCTTCCATAAAATCATAAAGAAAAACTTCTACAAAATTATCTTTTATTTCATATTCATTGCAATCTGTACTTCTTCTAGGATTGTCATCTAATGCAAACCCATATTCATTTATCTGATTAAAATGCTTACTACAATATCCGTCTGAATGCCCTGTTTCTCGTCCGCATATTTTACACATATAGTTTCTTTTCTTTCTTTTTCCCATAATAACACACTCCGTTTGTTTTATTCTACTCCATCTTCAAAACAAACCAAAATTTTCTCAATTACCTAAATACAACACCTCCTTTCTCTCTATATATATTTATAATACTATTACTTTTATATTATGTCTATTAATTATAATAATAAATTTCTAAATAATATTCACCTCTTATTTTATAGCAATAATACCAACAAAGTTATTATATTTTAAGAATACATCCATATTTTTGAATCCGACATTTTTCATTAGTTGCATATTTTCATCTAATGTTAAACACTTTTGTACACCTCTTAACGAAACATTTTTATCTAATATTTCTGTATCTGTTAATCCATTTTCTCTTTTAAAATCATAATATAAATCATTATACATATCGTGTATATCTAATGTAGGTGTCTTTATT